>NZ_JBWKZL010000013.1:0-163405 GCF_059424475.1 Lysinibacillus sp. GW247-5R2A
TTTCAATTCATTTGAATAAACCTGATTTTTTCGAGCCATAGAAAATCCCCTTTAAGTAGAATGTTAACTACAGTTTAATGTAGTTTTTTTTACATTGTCTACTTAAAGGGGATAATATCAGTTTATATAGAGGCTGTTTTTTTTTTATTTATTAACACTATTTATTTTGTGCGAATGGTAATAATTTATATTGAAATCGAAATGAAAGTACTAAAGGACTGAGGCATATATTCTTTGTAGTTAGGTATTTATATCTAAAAACGTTTTTAATTTGTACCCCTTTAGGTGGTTAGTAGTCATTTATGCTTGAATTTAATAATGAAAATTCCGATAATAAGAGTACAGAAGCTGTTTCGAAGGAATAGATATAGTGATAAAAAATGTTCATATCTAGTAACAAAATAGCATATGAAGATAGAAGGATGAGGTGAAAACTATGAAAACATATAATTCAATGGAGCAAGAGAGATTATCATCACCATTTAATCGAAAAAAGTTCTTGCAGCGCAAAGAAGCGGGAGATGCTTATCGAAAAAATGCAATGTATTTTCAACCAAAGAAAAATCCATTATTGCTTGAGCTTGAAAACCTACTATTAGGACGCACAGATCAAGATTTATATGAGCAACAACAGGAAGATGCAGAAGTAGTAACACCCCAACAGCAGGCCATTATGGAGGATTTACAGCAAACTTCAAAGAATGTTCATGCACATGAGCAAGCTTATAAGTGGGCAAGTGGTCATCATGACGGATCCCCTGTTGTAAATAATCCAGATATGAATGATACATTACAGGTTTTAGAGCAGGTGCGAAATGCAGCATTATCGCCGTCAAAGCCTTCTGCTCAAGATATACGTTTAGCAGAAAACGTGGATGCTCAAATTCAGCATATTTTACATGAAGCCAACACTACCGTCGACGCAATAGAGGAGCAGAACCAACCTTTTGACAATAAAGTGACTACAGTAAAGGTTCCTGAACGTTTCTCGAAGGAATTGAAATTGGACCCATTTGCGGATACAATTTTCGGTAAGAGCCACGACGCTGCTTTCAAATTGAGAGCCTTCAAACAGGCAACTGAAAAGTATGCGGCTCATGTTCAAATGACGAAAAATGGCTATCGTCCAGGCAATGATTCTATGTTTTCTTTGATAGCCTAATGTTGTAGATAGGAGATTATGGTTATGGCGAAGGCAAAGCATGCCAAAACAAATGCGATAAGATTATTAGAGCAGCAAAAAATCGAATTCGATGTGATTGAGTATGAAATTGGCGACGGTCAAGTGGACGGTGTTTCTGTTGCCGAAAAAATTGGTCAGCCGGCTGCTCGTGTTTTTAAAACATTAGTAGCAAGGGCAAGTGCACAAAAGCTCTTTGTATTTGTTATCCCCGTGGCTGAGGAACTGGATTTAAAGGCTGCCGCAAAGGTAGTTGGAGAAAAGAAGATTGATATGCTACCTGTAAAAGATTTGCTTAGTTATACAGGATATGTCCGTGGTGGATGCTCGCCGGTAGGCATGAAAAAATTATATCCTACGGTAATCCATGAAACTGCTCAACAGCAAGGCAGTATCATTGTAAGTGCAGGAAAAATAGGCATGCAAATCCATGTTCAGCTTAATGATTTGAAGAATATTACAAAGGCCCAGCTTGCGCCAATTACAACTACCCATTAGTAAAATCGGGTAGTTTTTTATTTTCATAGAATACGGTCATTTATCCTTCCATTCATAAACACGATTTCACGATATTTGCAGAAAATATGATACAGTAAGAGCATTATCGAACATAAAGAGAGGGATAGGAAATGCGCAAAATAATGGGGTGGCGCTGGACATTTTTTATTGGTGGCTTGATTGTGATGTCACTGGGTATTACGATGTCCATTAAAGGGAAAATAGTTGGAACAAGTCCTTGGGATGTCTTGCATGTAGGATTATTTCAAAACTTCGGATTAACGATTGGTACATGGTCTATATTAACAGGTCTTTTCATTGTCGTATCAACATCGATTGTTTTACGAACATGGCCCAAAATTGGTACATGGCTGAACATGCTACTAATCGGTTCATTCATCGATGTATTTAACTGGTTATTGCCGTCAACAGATGTATATGGTCTACAAATTACATATTTTATTATTGGTTTATTCGTCCTAAGCTTTGGCTGCGGTATGTATATTGCTCCAAATATGGGAGCAGGCCCTCGTGATACATTAATGATGATACTCGTCGAAAAATTTGGCGGATCTATTAAAACTGTGAGGATGGGTATCGAAGTTCTAGTGACCATTGTAGGGTGGCTACTAGGTGGGCCTGTTGGAGTAGGAACAGTATTAATTGCATTAACCTCAGGATATATTGTTCAATATTCATTACCGTATTGCCGCCAAGTATTAATGAAATGTATTGGCCGTATAGAAGACATGAAGCCTTTTTATTAAACTATAAAGCTACTTTTATCTGTTAAAGATCGGGGTAGCTTTTCATCTTTTTTAGTGTTCCTTCATATAATGCAAGGCAGAAACAAAAGGAGGAACGACATTTGAACGGAAATGTGACGTATTATTTTGGACACGCATTGACTGGGCAAGGTGTGAAACATTTATATAAAGAAATGATGGAGGAAGCGGAGCTAGTTTATTTTTTACAAGGTGCTTCTACATCTAAAGGATCAGAGCTGTTGAAGGAGCTGGGTTATTTTTATGTTAAGCAGGGCTTTGCTGTCGAATGGTTTAAGCACGCATTATTAGAGGAAGTAGTCGAGGCTGTTTATGTAAAGGGATGTAATAGACTGTATGTCTGGGCATCAGAATGGGATATTGAGCCAACATTGCTTGGGACGAAGCATCGCGTTATGTCTTTTTATGATTGCTTGGAGGATGCTCAGCTTGAGAAAATTGGAGAGCAACTGGCTAATGCAGTGCAGGAACGTACAGCTTGGCGTGATAAATGTATTGCCAAGCTAAGCCATGCTATCAAGCTCCACGATGATTGGGAGGTTGTGACGCAAAGCTGTATGAATTGGCAGGCATTAAATGAACAGGTGGAAAATTTAAAATCGGAAGTCTTCCAGTCTATAGTTTTAAATAAAACGGGTGAACGCACACATCGTTTACTTGGAACGTTAACGCCTAGAGGGGCAGAAAATACAGTAGAAAGCATTACAAAAAATATATCAACAAGATTAATGATTAAAGGCAAACCAGGTACGGGCAAATCCTCCTTGATGAAAGGCTTAGCAGATGAGGCGAATGCAAGAGGACTGGATGCCCAAATTGTATGGTGTGGCTTAGATGCAGGATCGGTTGATATGGTCATTATCCCAGAACTAAATTTCTGTATTTTTGATAGTACAGAACCTCATATTTTTGATCCACAGGATGGTCGATTAGGCGATAAGATATTTGATATTGGGCAACATTGTGCGCTTACGGAAGAGGCGGAATTAGCAATAGCGGAAGTACGTGCGCGCTATAAAGAAGCCATGCAAGATGCGATGGGCTATTCAAAGCGTTATGCAGAAGCAGAGTATACAGTGCGACGTTTATTGGATCATTGCTTATCCGCCTCTTTATGGCGAGAAAAAACAGCGTCATTATTCGAAAGGTTAACAAAATAATTTAGCTAAAGGCTTGCTTGTGCTAAACTAGGAGCTAGAACTGTTTTCCTAGGAAAGGATGATACGCTTGTCAAAAGTATTGAATGCATTTTTAGACGAAAACCTACAAGCCTTACATGAACAAGGCTTATACAATGAAATTGATCCAGTAGAGGGTGCGAATGGCCCGATTATTCAGGTACGTGGCAAAAATCTTGTTAACTTATCTTCTAACAATTATTTAGGCCTAGCAACTAATGAAGAATTAAAGCGTATTGCCAAAGAAACGATTGAAAAATATGGTGTTGGAGCAGGTGCTGTTCGTACTATTAACGGGACGCTTGACCTACACGTTAAATTAGAGGAAAAGCTTGCTGAATTTAAAGGAACAGAAGCAGCTATTTCTTATCAATCTGGCTTTAATTGTAATATGGCAGCTATTTCTGCTGTTATGGATAAAAACGATGCAATTCTTTCGGATCAATTAAATCATGCCTCTATTATTGACGGTTGTCGTTTATCAAAGGCGAAAATCATTCCGTTTAATCACTCAGATATGGATGATTTACGTGCTAAGGCGAAAGCGGCAAAAGAATCTGGATTATACAATAAAGTGATGGTTATTACGGATGGTGTATTCTCAATGGATGGAGATATTGCTAAATTGCCAGAAATTGTGGAAATCGCCAAAGAATTTGATTTAATCACTTATGTTGATGATGCACATGGTTCAGGTGTAACAGGTAAAGGAAAAGGAACTGTGAAGCACTTTGGACTAGAAAAGGAGATTGACTTCCAAATTGGTACACTCTCAAAAGCAATTGGCGTCGTGGGTGGCTATGTAGCTGGGAAGAAGAACCTAATTGATTGGTTAAAAGTTCGTTCACGTCCATTCTTGTTCTCAACAGCTTTACCACCAGGTGATGTGGCAGCCATTACAGCTGCCGTACAAATGCTAATCGATTCTACAGAGCTACACGATAAGCTGTGGGATAATGGTAACTATTTAAAAGCGGGTCTAGAGAAGCTTGGCTTTAATATTGGTGAATCAGAAACACCAATTACTCCTTGTATTATTGGAGATGAAAAGCTGACACAAGAGTTTTCAAAACGCTTATTTGAAGAAGGCGTTTATGCAAAATCAATCGTATTCCCAACCGTTCCTAAAGGCACAGGTCGCGTTCGTAATATGCCAACAGCAGCTCATACAAAAGAAATGCTTGATGATGCGTTAGCCATTTACGAGAAAGTTGGCCGCGAATTAGGTGTAATTCAATAATACGAAAAGGCTACCTTCGTTGTGGAGGTGGCCTTTTTGATTACAATGAAAACGGGCGCTTCATTCCAATCAAATTCTATGAAGTGACGGATAGCGCGGGGAAAGAGATGGATAGTCTGAGCTAAGAGATGGATAGTCTGAGTAAAGTGACGGATAGCGAGGGCAGAGTGACGGATAGCCAGAGCAAAGTAACGGATAGCGAGGGGAAAGAGACGGATAGCGCGAGGAAAGTGACGGATAGCCAGAGGAAAGTGACGGATAGCGAGGGGAAAGAGACGGATAGCGAGGGGAAAGAGACGGATAGCGAAGGCAAAGAGACGGATAGCGAAGGCAAAGTGACGGATAGCGAGGGGAAAGTGACGGATAGCTCACCAAAAGAGACGGATAGCTCACCAAAAGAGGCGGATAGCCCGTCAAAAGTGACGGACAGTCCGCTCAAAGTGATCAATAGCTCGTCAAAATAAAGGGCTTCTTATTTTGAGCGTATTACATTCGCTTTTTTTAGCTGCTGTACTTCATGATCAGTGATGTTTAAAGCCTGCAAAATTTCTTCATTATGCTGTCCTAAAGTTGGGGCTGCACCAGTTAATTGACCCGGCGTGCGTGAGAATTTTGCTGGGAAACCTAGTGTTCTCATTGGTCCAGCAGTTGGATGTTCATAGGACAAGACCATATCCCGCTGTAAAATATGGGGATCATTTAAGGTTTGGTCATAGGAATAGATAGGGCTAGATGGTACGCCGTGTTCATCTAAAAGCTCCAGCCAGTAGGTTGCTGGATGTTTCGCTAATTCACTTTCAATTTCTGCTTCTAACGCCTTTACATGCTGAGCACGTGAATAGTTTGTAATAAAGAGGGGATTGTCTAACCAATCAGGTCGTTCGATAACCTTTGTCGCAAAAATTTCCCATAGTTTTTGATTGCCAGCACCTATTAAAATATAGTCATCCTGTGTTTTAAAGCCTTGATAGGGTGCGGATACTCGGTGGGCAGTTCCTGTACGCTCGGGTAATTCGCCCTGACCAAAGTAGGCAGCGGCCTCCCAAACAGTCCAAGCAAGCCCTGACTCTACTAAAGAAACATCGATATATTGCCCCTCACCACTGCGTAGCTTATAAATATAGGCCATTAAAATAGATTGTAAGGCCGTTTGGGCAGCGGCAATATCATTGACAGCGAAGCCAACTTTTACAGGTCGGCCCTGTGGTTCACCAGTCATATGCATTAAGCCACTTAGACCTTGTGCCATAATATCATAGCCACCTTTTTGGCTATAAGGACCCGTTTGTCCATAGCCAGAAATAGAGCAGTAAATGAGTCCAGGGTTAAGGGCTTTTAAAGTATCATAATCAATCCCTAGCTTTTTCGTAACACCTGGTCGATAGTTTTCCACAAGCACATCAACAGATTGGATAAGCTCTTTGAATAAAGCCAAGCCCTCTGGCGTTTTTAAATTTAGACATACACCTTTTTTATTGCGATTAACCATCATATACATATGACTTTCTTCATGAACGAACGGACCCATTGCTCGGGTGTCGTCTCCGTTTGGATATTTCTCGATTTTAATAACTTCTGCGCCCATATCTGCTAAGACCATTGTGCAATAAGGACCCGCTAATACTTGTGATAAATCAACAACTTTTAATCCCTCTAATGCCTGTTTCATCTAACCTCAGTCCCATCATTTTTGACTAATGTAATCGTACGTAACCCTTTGATGGAGGTTGTGCCTGCTAATGCAATGGAAACCTTTAATTCATCATAAATATTTGTCATCACTTTTTCGGCACCTTGTTGTCCTTCAAGGGCTAGGCCATAGACGAAGGGACGCCCAATTGCTACCGCATCAGCTCCTAAAGCAAGTGCTTTTAAGGCATCCATCCCGCGATATACACCACTATCTAAAATTATAGGGATTTGTCCATTGACAGCACTCACGATGGCGGGGAGGGCATCAAGTGAACTAATAACACCATCTAATTGTCGGCCGCCATGGTTCGATACGATAATCCCGTCAATCCCATTTTCAAGGGCTAGCTTTGCATCTTCAGGATGTAAAATTCCCTTTAATAATATAGGAAGATTTGTACGTCGTTTTAATTCACGAACATGCTCCCAATTGAGTGTAGGGTGGAAAACATTTTGCAGGACGCCTTGTACATACGATTCAAATGAATCATTAGGCAAAGAAGCCATAAAGACAGGATCATTTATGTAATTTCCTTTTGCGTAGCCTAGCTTTAATGGTGAAAATTGATTGCGTACATCTTCTTCTCGCCATCCAAGCATTACTGTATCGACTGTTAAGACAATTGCTTCAAAGCCTGCTGACTCTGCTCGTGCGGCCATACTCAATGCAATTTCTTCATTTGTAGACCAATACAATTGGAACCATTTTGTTGCTGAAGGGGCAGCTTCGGCAACATCTTCGAGGGCATAGGTGGAGACTGTGCTTTGAATATATGGCATATTTAATTGCTGGGCAGCGCGTACAGCGGCAAGTTCACCTTCCTCGTGAACCATTCCGTTCATGCCGACAGGGGCAAAGAGCAATGGCGTTGGGTAAGTTTTCCCGAACAAATTAATAGATGTATGAACGTTTGAAACATCATTTAAGAAGCGGGGAACAATGGAGTATTTTTCAAAAGCTGAACGATTATTACGTAATGTTTGTTCACCGCCAGCACCTGAGCGAATGTAGCCGAATGGACCAGCTGGAATTTTTTCCGCTACTGCTTTTTCTAAATCGGCAAAGCAAATGGGGAAGGGGGCTTGGGCAGTGATATTTTTTAAGAGTAGGTCACCATCATTTGTATTAGTCATCGTTACTACCTCACTTATTTATTGAAAATAGGCTTTCTTTTATTTAAAAAAGCTTGAATACCTTCGTTATAGTCATCAGAACTAAATGAATCGAGAATTAATTGAGCCAGTTCATCACTCTCTTCATTTTCTCCATCCACAATAGCTTGAATTATTTTTTTACTACCTGCATTGGCAATAGATGATTTACTTAAAAGATGCTCAGCAAATTGCATAGTGGCATTTTCAATTTCCTGCGGCTCATGAAGGGCAGTAATCAAACCGATGCTTTTGCCTTCCTCTGCTGTAAAAATGTTTGCTGTGTATAAAATCTCTTTAGCCTTCGCGACACCAACAATATTAATAAGACGTTTAGTGCTTTCAAGATTATAGACAATCCCAATGTTCGCAGCGGTAATGCCAAGCTTACTCTTTGGTGTCGCCAATCTAAAGTCACAAGCATTGGCTAACTCTAAGCCGCCGCCAATTGCTAAGCCCTGAATCATGGCAATCGTAGGATGTGGGAATTTATAGAGGTCATCAATGGCCTTTAAAGCTAGATCATTATAGGCCTTAGCATTATCCGCAGCATAACGAATATCTAAAAATTCACTAATATCAGCACCCGAGGAAAAGGCGACTTCATTGACACCGCGCACAATTAATAGCTTGATAGACGTATTTGTACGTAGCTGTTCTAGCTCGTCTATAATTGCTTGGAACATTGCTCTCGATAAAGAATTTCGTTTGTCAGGACGGTTTAACACTAGCGTTGCGATATAGCCGTTTTTCTCTACATAAATCTCAGTTGACATGGATATCCTCCTCCTAGTCTTTCTTCAATTTGGCTGAAATGCGGTTACCTATGGATTGTATGCTTTGTACAAGGATGATTAAAATAAACACCGTTGCATACATGACATCTACCTCATAGCGTAAATGACCATAACGGTAAGCTAGGTCGCCTAATCCGCCAGCACCAACCATTCCTGCCATTGCTGTTGCGCCAATCAATCCAATTGTAGCGATCGTTAAGCCTAAAATAATGGATGGGCGTGCTTCGCGTAATAATACATGCCAGATGATATGGCGACGTTTAATACCCATAGCGGTGTAGGCTTCGACAACGCCCGAATCAACTTCTAAAAGCGCTGACTCCATCAGTCGTGCAATATAAGGAGCGGTATAAACTACAAGCGGAACAATAACGCCTTTCACGCCAATCGTTGTACCGACGATAACCTTTGTAAAAGGTAAAATGAAGAATAGTAAGATGATGAATGGGACTGAACGGATAATATTGATAACTAAATTAAAAAATTGATAGAAAAATTTATTTTCAAAGGATTGACCAGGTCGTGTTAAAACAATTAAAAGTCCTAAAGGTATACCGATTAGAATCGAAAAGAATAATGAAATTCCGACCATTTGAAATGTTTCGATAATTGCTTTGCCAATAACCTCTGACCATTCATTAAAGAAATTATTCATGGATCTCTCCTCCTAACTCTTCCACAGTAACGCCATTCTCTGCAAAATAGGTTAACGCCTTTTGAACAATGTTGGGCTCTCCGTTTAAATGCACCACAATATTACCAACAATGCCGTTTTTTAATTCAATAATATTGGCTGTTAAAATGTTTGGTTGTACATCATATACTTTGCTGACTTCAGCCAATAACGGCTTACCAGTACTTTCTCCAAGAAATGTTAAACGAATGACGCTACCTGAAACATTTAACTGCTCAATAAGAGAAGGAGTTAAGTTACGTTGTGAAATGGTACTTAAGAACTTTCTGGTAGTAGGGTGTTGTGGTTTTGCAAAGAGCTCAATAGCCGTACCAAATTCAACTACTTTCCCTGCCTCTAGCACAGATACCTCATCACAAATTTTCTGAATGACATTCATTTCATGTGTAATCAGTAGGATTGTAATTCCTAATTCACGATTAATTTTTAACAATAGTTCAAGAATGGCCTCTGTAGTCTCAGGATCAAGCGCACTTGTTGCTTCATCACTAAGTAAAATTTCCGGCTCTTGCGCTAGAGCGCGTGCAATAGCGACACGTTGCTTTTGTCCACCTGAAAGCTGATTAGGGTAGCTATCTAGCTTTTCTGTTAAACCTACAATTTCCGCATATTTAGCCACACGATTTTTGACTTCTGTTTCGTTATAACCAAGTAGCTTTAAGGGAACTGCAATATTGTTATAAACTGTCGCTGTCTTTAAGAGATTAAAATGTTGAAAAATCATACCAATCTTTTGTCGTGTTTGACGTAAGTCATGAAGTGAAAGGGTAGTAATATCCACATTGTCAATTAAGACTTTGCCTGCTGAAGGACGCTCTAGTAAATTAACACAACGAATCAGCGTGCTTTTACCGGCACCACTATACCCAATTACACCATGAATTTGCCCTTTTTTTACATGAAGATTGATTCCATCCACTGCCTTAATACTGCCTTTTTTTGTCTTATATTCTTTTGAAATATTTTGTAATTGAATCATCAGATTGATTGCTCCTTTCTTAACTTCTAAAAAGCAAGAATCTGCGCGGTTTCCATAGTGGAAATTGGGCAGATTCTTTAGCTTATCGCACGTATTACCAGCTAGGGATTACAGAACCTTTGAATTCCTCTTCAATGAATTGACGCACTTCATCAGATTGATAAGCCTCAATGAACTTTTTAATCGTTGGGTCGTTTTCATTTTCTGCACGAACGACAATGTAGTTCACATATGGAGAGTCAGTAGATTCTAAAAGAATAGAGTCCTCTTGCGGGTTAATGCCAGCTTCCAGCGCAAAGTTAGTATTTATAGCAGCTACATCTACTTCACCAAGCTGCTTAGGAATTTGTGCAGCTTCTAATTCTATGAATTTTAAATTCTTTTTGTTTTCTTCCACGTCACGAACAGATGCTGTTAAGTCCGCTCCATCTTTTAATTTAATATAGCCTGCCTCTTGTAAAACAAAGAGAGCACGCGCTCCATTTGTTGGGTCATTCGGTAAGCCAAATGTTGCACCTTCAGGAACATCATCCAATGATTTATATTTTTCAGAGTATATACCCATTGGATTTAAAATTGTTTTGCCAACCGGTACTAAATCTGTATCGTGATCTTTATTAAATGTATCGAGGAAAGGTTTATGCTGATAGCTGTTTGCATCAAGATCTCCTTCTGCTAAGGATGTATTTGGTAAAACATAATCAGAAAATGATTTTAGTTCTACTTCTAGACCTTTTTCCTTTGCAACTTTAGCAGCTATCTCTGCAATTTGCTCATGAGGTCCTGAAGTGACACCCACAACAATTTTATTTTCATCGATAGCTTCGCCTTTTCCTTTGCTATCTTCTTTAGAGCCACAGCCCGCTAGTGCTGCGACTAATGTAAGACTTGCTAAACCTACTAAAAATTTATTTTTCTTCTTCATGAAAACTACCTCCAAAAATTGTTTTATCGGTTTTTGAAAATAAAAAAAACTCTCTTACAAATTAAGAGAGGCTCATGAAAAAAAGTCCTCTCTTATCTATCAAACGAATTTCGTTTGCAGGATTTAGCACCTTCCTTCATAAAAAGGAGGTTGCCGAGCTTCATAGGGCCAGTCCCTCAGCTACTCTTGATAAGAGATTCATATTATATTTTTGTATTTCCGATAGAACTAATATAATTTATAGGGTATAGTAAGTCAATAAATATTTTTAAAATTTTTTATATTGTTATAATATTTTGTTGCGAAGGAGGGAGAAGATTGTCCGTTAGAGTTAAGTATGGCATAGGTTCATTTGGTAAGGTGATTAGTGCTCGTCTTCTCATGGGAACAGACATCATTGAAGGAATTGAGGCACTTTGTGAAGAGAATAAAATTGAATCAGCAACCATTATTAGTTGTATTGGTAGTTTTCAAAAAAGTAGCTTTGTTTATTTAGTACCTGATGAAACTTCCCACATTAAAGTTCGATTTAGTGATGTGGTTGAGAAAGAGGGGCCAC
Source organism: Lysinibacillus sp. GW247-5R2A (assembly GCF_059424475.1). Taxonomy (NCBI): domain Bacteria; kingdom Bacillati; phylum Bacillota; class Bacilli; order Caryophanales; family Bacillaceae; genus Lysinibacillus; species Lysinibacillus sp. GW247-5R2A. The sequence continues at coordinate 11,680 of NZ_JBWKZL010000013.1, forward strand.
TCGAGTTTATCCAAGGTTCAGGAGTTGTTTGTAAGCGTGATGCACAATATGAAACGCATTTCCATGGTTCCATGAGCGATCAATGGGGAGTGGTTTCTGGCGGTCATTTTATAAAGGGCGGAAATATCGTCATAACAGCAGATGTAGTACTGGCAGAAGTTCAAGGCATTCAGCATATCCGTCAGTTGGATGATGAAACAGGTCATGTACAATTTTATCCATTAGAACATGGGTTAGATCTTCCAAGGAAAATTGAAAAATAGTAAGTCCTCTAGCTACTGAAAGCTACAGGACTCCATTTTGTTCCATGTTAGAATAATTTTAATTGCTCAATTCTATGCATGGCTTCTCGTAACCGTTCCTCGCTTACAAGCAAGCCAATACGCACATAGCCTTCCCCATATTGGCCAAAGCCATTTCCTGCGGCTACCGCAATATCAGCTTTGTCAAGCAAAATATCGGCAAATTGTTCGCTAGTAAAACCTAATGGGACAGGGAGCCAGGCAAAGAAGGAGCCCCTTGGTGCCGTTACTTGCCAGCCAATTCTATGAGCTTCTTCGATTAGAACATTTCGACGACGCTCATAGGTAGCTCTTAGCTCATCTGCACATTCCTGTGAAGATGTCAGTGCAACAGCTGCTGCTTGCTGAATAGCAGGAAATTGACTACAAAACAAATGATCTTGAATAAGATTAATCGCGGCAATCAAATCAGCATTACCAACAGCAAAGCCTATACGCCAACCTGCCATATTATAAGTCTTTGATAATGTGTACATTTCGATTCCAACTTCTTTTGCACCGTTGGCCTGTAAGAAACTAATAGGTTTATTGCCATCAAATCCAATCGCACCATAAGCAAAATCATGTGATACGATGATATTATGCTCCTTAGCAAAACGAATGGTTTCTTCAAAAAATTCAAGTGTAGCTGTACCACCCGTTGGATTATTTGGGTAATTTAAGTAAAGTAACTTGGCTTTTTCTATAACTTCTTTAGGTAGGGCATCATAATCAGGTAAGAAATTATTCTCAGCAAAAAGTGGCATTACTTCAAAATTAACATCACCTAATACAACACCAGATAAGTAGTCTGGATAGCCCGGGTCTGGTAATAGCATTGTATCGCCTGGATTTAACACAGCCAAAGGTAGCTCAACAAGACCAATCTTTGTGCCACCAAGAATGGCTACTTCAGTGTGAGGATCAATCTCCACATCATATTCCCGTTTATAAAAGTCGGCAGCCGCTTGACGTAATTCAGCGATACCACGAAAAGGCGAATACTTGTGGTTTTGAGGATTTTCAGCTGCTTCCTGCAATGCTTGAATGATATGAGTAGGCGTAGGTTGGTCGGGATTTCCTTGCCCGAGATTAATTACATCACGACCTTCTTCCAAGGCATTGTTTACTTTTTGGACAAGCGCCGCAAAAAATTGAGTGGGTAATTGCTGTAGTTTTTTAGAGAATTCCATGCATGATCACCTTTTTCAGAATATAATAATTATTATTGAAGAATATGAAGCAAATAGTAGTACTTTTTTTGTTAATTGTCTAGAGGAGGAATGAATATGAAAATCGGTTGTATTCAGTTAAACGTTGGCTTCGGCAAAGTAGAAGAAAATTTTACACGGGCAGAGGACAAGATTCGTGAAGCTGCAAAACTAGGGGCGGAAATTATTGTGTTACCGGAAATGTGGAATACCGGCTACGCACTAGAAAAGCTAGCAGAATTGGCGGACGTTAACGGTGAGCGTACAAAGGCATTTTTAGCTAACTTAGCGAAGGAACTTAGTGTACATATTGTCGGTGGCTCCGTTTCGATAAAAAAGGATGACAAGTTTTACAATACGATGTATACATTTGATAACAATGGATTACTTGTTGGGGAATATAGCAAGGCGCATCTTTTCCGTTTAATGGACGAGCATCTTTACTTAGAAGCTGGAGATGATATGAATCGATTCGCGCTAGGACACATTGAGGCGGCTGGTGTCATTTGTTATGATATTCGTTTCCCTGAATGGTTACGTGCGCATGCCCTGCAAGGAGCGAAGGTGCTTTTTGTTCCAGCTCAATGGCCGAAGCCTAGAATTGATCATTGGAAAACATTGCTGCAGGCGCGAGCGATTGAAAACCAATGCTTTGTGATAGCAGTTAACCGTATTTCGAGAAAAGTAGAAAACTTTAATGGGCAATCGATGATTATTCAGCCGTGGGGTGAAGTACTTTGGGTTGGTGCTGAAGACGAGGAAGTAGCAGTAATTGATGTGGATTTCTCCATAGTTGATGAAGTACGTGGAAGAATTCCTGTATACGATGATCGTCGACCAGGACTTTATCAAGATGTTGTGGTGAAAGGATAATGAGATGGCACGTTAAAGGGGAGAGGCCTCTTGAACGTGCCTATTTTTAACTCTTGTCATCAATTAAGGAGTTTGCAAGAAGCATAAATTCCAGTGTAATGCGATTATGACCCTTCATGAAATTTTCCCCGAGTAAACTTTCAAGCTTTTTTAAACGGTGATATAGTGTTTGACGAACGATAAACAGTTGGTTAGCCGTTTGCTGCTTGGAGCCGTTTGATTGTAAATAGACTTGTAATGTTTCAAGAAGCTTGCTGTTATATTTTTCATCATACTCAATAACTGGCTGTAAATAATCATGTATAACTTCCTTTAAATTCACCTGCATTTGTAATTTATAGATTAAATGATACAAATGCAAATCATCATAAAAGAACGAGGAAGTTTGCACTTTGCGGCAAATATATAATGTTTCTAATGCAGTTTGATAGCTTTTGGAGATTTCTTGCACATCAGCTACAACTTTACCAACCGCTATTTGAAACCCTTGAGTTTGCTGTTTTTTATAAAATTCAGTTTTGGGCAGTGAGGTAAAGATGCTATTTAATATTTCACGAATCGCTCGACAATCTTTTGTATGAAGTAAAATAAAAATAACATAGCTTTTTCTTTCGAATAAAAAGGGAATAAAGCCATGCTGTTCAAAGAGATTACGATAATAAAGTTTACTATAGACAATATCCTCCTGCGCTTTCATTACTGTATTGGGAGTGGCCAAAATAAAGACAGCCCCACTAGATTGTGAATAGTTGGTATAGTGAGAGACGATAAATTTATAGATTTCCTCCTTGTTCAGCTTTTGGTCGATCCAATCAGCTAAAATCGAAGCGTCCTCAATATTCTTTTTCTCCTCAATATAAAACTCTCGCATTAATAATTGTGCTAATGCTGTTGCTGTACGGTCTAATATTAATAATTCAAACTCTGAAAATAAACCATCTTCACGAAAAATCGTTAAATCTGCATAATGTTGATCAAAAATAAAGATGGGCTCATGTTTAAATGGCTGAGCATATTTATTCAAAGCTAATAATTGCTGACGGTTCCTTTTTGTCATGTTGGGATAAAAGATAGGTTCCCGTCCCTTAATGGAAAACATAATTTGTGTTTTCAATTCGGTATACATATTTTGTAAAATGTCATCCGTGTTTTGTCCTAAGACCGTATTTTTATTTAAAGTTTGTGAGTAGGATTCGAGTGTCGAAACCATTAAATATTGCTGATTAATAATTTGACTATGTAAATCCTGTGTAATGCGAACAAAAGGTACGGCTTCATGAAAAACAATAATCGGAAACTGATGACGATTTGCAATGGCAAGTATTGCTTCTGGAACGGCTTGAATAGAAGAGCCATACTCAATACAAAGAGCAGCACAATTTTTATCGATTAAAGATTTAATAAACGTCATAAAATCTTCGATGCCATGTTGAAGACTGATCCCCGTTGTTAACACCAGCTCTTCTCCAACTAAAAAATTATCTACATGGACTATTTCAAGGACATGTGCCCACTTAACGATTCTTAATAGCCCCTCGTGACCTGCAACTACCTCTGCATTCTGAAAGTATTTATTTTCTAACACATGCAGTACCTTAAGTTGGAATTGGCTCAATACAGCTCCTCCTTTTGAAACATCTTCAACGTTTTTTTATATCTATTATTTCTCTTTCGTGTTACTAAATAGCTGTAAATTTAGGTGGAATTATATTTTAAGAATATTTAGTCTATTTTACATTATGTTTAAAACAATTGTATAGAAATTTACAGTTTGTCTATTACTTCAATGATATGAAACATGTAAGATTTTTGTAAGCGATAATCCAATCTAATAAAAGAGGTGACAGATATGGAGCAACAAACGCATTTACAAAGAGGATTAAAGAAACGGCATATGACGATGATCGCGATAGCGGGTGTAATTGGGGCTGGCTTATTTATGGGCAGTGGCTCAGTCATTAACCTGGCGGGTCCAGGAGCAATTTTATCGTATATATTTGCAGGAATTATTGTCATTTTAGTGATGCGTATGTTAGGTGAGATGGCGGCGGTCAATCCAACGAGTGGGTCGTTTGCACATTATGCCCATGAAGCAATTGGTCCATGGGCAGGCTTTATGATTGGCTGGCTATATTGGTTTTTCTGGGTCATAGCTATTGCATTAGAGGCAACAGCGGCAGCGGCCATTATTCAATATTGGTATGACGGAATTCCTTTATGGCTCTTAAGTTTACTTTTAACCGTAGCACTTACTTTAACAAATGTTCTTTCTGTAAAAGCCTTTGGCGAATTTGAATATTGGTTCTCTCTTATTAAGGTTGCAAGTATAGTAGTTTTTTTAGGTTTAGGCGCATTCATTATTTTTGGTATAGCCCCAGACTTTAACGCTGTCGGTCTAACAAATCTAGTAGAGCAGGGTGGATTTTTACCAAACGGCTTTGGCGCTGTACTAATGGGTGTTGTCATTGTTATTTTTTCCTTTATGGGGACAGAGATTGTCGCTATCGCTGCTGGTGAGTCAGACGAACCGTTAGCAGCTGTAACAAAAGCGACCAATTCGATTACTTGGCGCATTTTAATTTTCTATGTCGGCTCAATAACTGTCGTTGTGACGTTATTGCCTTGGCACTCCTCTGATATTTTAACAAGTCCTTATGTAGCAGTGTTAGATTATATCGGTATTCCTGCTGCCGCACAAATCATGAATTTTGTTGTTTTAACAGCTGTGTTATCGTGTTTAAATTCTGCACTTTATGCCACATCACGAATGGTATTTTCTTTAGCAGAAAAGGGGGAGGCACCAAAAGCCTTTTTGAAATTAAATAAAAATGGTGCACCTGTGAATGCTATTTTAGCCGCAACATTTTTCTCTTATATTGCCGTTATTATGAATTATGTTTCACCAGATAAAGTATTTATGTTTTTACTAAGCTCTTGTAGTGCTATTACTTTAATTCTTTATTTAATTATCGCCTTTTCACAATTGAAAATGCGAAGAAAGATTGAACGTGAAAATCCTGAGCTATTAAAGGTGAAGATGTGGCTATTCCCGTATCTAACGTATTTCACAATAGTAGCTACAACTGCTTTATTAATAGCTATGTTCTTTATTGAGTCTATGCGCTCACAAATTCTATTTACATGTGTTGTCGTCGCCGTGGTCATGATTTTTTATGTAGTTACGCAAAGGAATAAGGTGATAAAACAGGTCGATGAATCAAGCTCTATTTTTAACAAAGACGAATTTGATTTTGAACAATAATCCCATGTAAGGAGAGGTTAAATGATGACAGTACAACAAAAAATGAAAACGCTAACACATTTTATCAAAGGGGAAGAGGTAGCCGGTACTAGTGGAAGATTTTCAGATGTGTATAATCCAACAACAGGTGAAACGATAGCGAGAGTCCCACTTGCTTCAAAAGTCGAAGTACAGCAGGCCATTCAGCATGCTAAGGAAGCCTTTCCTGCATGGAAAAAGGTGTCCATTGGGAAGAGGGTTGAGGTTTTACATCGATTCCGTCAATTGTTAGTAACAAAACAGGAAGAACTTATTGCAGTGATTTGTCAGGAGAGCGGGAAAACTAAAGAGGATGCGAAGGGTGAAATAATTCGAGGGATTGAATCGGTAGATATGGCGATTAGTGCCCCACAATTGCTAAAAGGGGAGTATTCCGTCAATGTAGGCGGCAATATTAATGCTTTTTCTGCCAAATCACCACTCGGTGTAGTGGCAACAATTGCGCCTTTTAATTTTCCTGTTATGGTCCCTTTAGCTATTACAAGTATGGCTGTGGCAGTAGGGAATGCTGTTATTTTAAAGCCATCTGAACGTGTTCCTCATTCTGCATTATTTTTAAGTCAATTATGGAAAGAGGCGGGACTGCCGGATGGTATTTGGACAGTAGTGAATGGGGATAAAGAAGCGGTTAATGAGCTTCTAGAAAACAAAGAGATTCAAGCCATTTCCTTTGTAGGCTCTACGCCAGTAGCCGAATATATTTATCAAACGGGAACAAAGCATAATAAACGTGTGGCTGCTTTTGGTGGTGGTAAGAACTTTATGATTGTTATGCCAGATGCCAACTTGGAACAAACTGCGAACGCCTTTTTAGGTGCGGCGTACGGGGCAGCATCTCAGCGCTGTATGGCGATTTCTGGAGCGCTTGTTGTTGGCGAAGATACAGAGCAACGTTTTACAGACATATTGAAGCAGAAGATTTCACAGCTAAAGGTAGGTCCGTATACAGAAGAAGATGTCGATTTCGGACCAGTTATTACCCAACAATCGAAAGAAACGATTATCAGCTATATTGATGGGGCTGTTACTGAAGGGGCAAATCTTGTCATTGACGGACGAAATCCTAAAGTATGTGAAACATCTAATGGTTTTTATGTTGGGCCAACACTCCTCAATAATATTACGCCTGATATGACCATCTTTAAAGAGGAGGTCTTTGGTCCAGCACGTATAGTAGTGCGCGTGGAGACATTACAAGAAGCCATTGATTTAATTAATGACCATGAACTTGGTAATGGTGTAACGATGTTTACAAGCAGTGGTGCAGCAGCTCGTAAATTCCAAGAAGAGATTGAAGTGGGCATGGTAGGGGTTAACGTACCAATTCCAATTCCTGTCGGCTACCATAATTTCGGTGGATGGAAGCGTTCTAAGTTTGGTGAAGGGCATATGTTTGGTCCAGATCAAGCGAGATTCTTTACAAAGGCAAAAACAATCTCGGAGCGTTGGCCGGATGAAACGGAAGATGCAACAAGCTCCTTTGCCTTCCCAAGTAATAACGATGCAAAAAGCTAATCGACTAAAAAATTAATGAGAGGGTGTTCGGCAATGACACAGACCAATCTTAAAAGTGATGTTTTAGCAAAGGATGAGCAATATGTATGGCATTCAATGAAACCCTACAATCCACAAGCAACATATGTTGTGGAAAAATCAGATGGTGCAAGAATAATAGATACGGATGGCGTCGAATATATTGATGCCATGGCTGGGCTATGGTGTGTAAATGTCGGTTATGGACGTAAGGAACTGGCAGATGCCGCACATGAGCAAATGATGAAAAATGCTTATGCACCATTATCGCAGGGACATTTACCAGCCGTACAGCTAGCTGAAAAACTAAATGACTTGCTTGGTGGGGAGTACGTTATTTTCTTCTCTAATAGCGGATCAGAAGCGAATGAAACAGCTTTTAAAATAGCGCGACAATATCACCAGCAAAAAGGGCAAAGCTCCCGCTATAAGATTGTCTCTCGCTACCGCGCCTACCATGGAAATTCATTTGGGGCATTAGCAGCAACAGGGCAAGCGGAACGGAAATATAAATACGAGCCATTGTCTCCTGGCTTTATCCATGTCGCACCGCCCGATCAATACCGTGAACATGAAGATGATACTGTTGCACCATTAGATTTAGCGAGCGTAAGGGCTGTCGATAAAACGATGACATGGGAACTGAGTGATACGATTGCAGCCATGATTTTAGAGCCAATTATTACAGGTGGCGGTGTCATCATGCCTCCCGAAAACTATTTAAAAGGCATAGAGGAAGTGTGCAAAAAGCATGGAGCTTTAATGATAGTGGATGAAGTTATTTGTGGCTTTGGTCGAACAGGCAAGCCATTTGGATTTATGAATTATGGTGTGAAACCAGATATTATTACAATGGCTAAAGGGATTACGAGCGCATACTTACCATTATCAGCAACTGCCGTAAAACGTGAGATTTATGAGGCTTTCACTGGCACAGATGCCTATAGCTATTTCCGCCATGTCAATACTTTTGGCGGTTCTCCAGTAGCATGTGCAGTTGCATTAAAAAATATTGAAATTCTAGAGCAAGAAGCGTTGTTCGACCGCTCCAAGGAAATGGGGAAGGGCACATTACAAACATTGCAAGAAAATTTACAGGATCATCCGAATGTAGGAGATGTGCGGGGCAGAGGTTTATTAATTGGGATTGAATTAGTAGTAGATAAAGTCTCGAAAGAACCCTTACCAGTGGAGAGGGTAAATGCTGTTATTGCCGCATGCAAAGAACAAGGGGTAATCATTGGGAAAAATGGGGCAACAGTAGCGGGCTTTAATAATGTTCTGACACTATCACCACCACTTAATATTATTCAAGAGGATCTTCAGCGTATACTTGATGTGGTCGTAGAGAGTATAAAAAAGCTGTAATACATGATGTTGGTTCTAAAGGCCTTGAAGTAAGGGCTTTTAGAACCTTTTTAAACAACTAAAAATGAATGTTTGGTAAAAATAATTATTAAATTTATAAAAATAATGCTGGAAAAAAAGTGAACTGTAGTTTATAGTTGTTAAAAAATAATAAATTTTCTGATAATTATGTATTGTAAGTGTCCTTGATTCTGGAAGGGGATATTTTTTTGATTACTTATTTTCAGCAGTGGAATAAATAAATCTTGTCGGTTGAACTATAGTTTCTGATGAAAAGCAATTGTGATAGTTGAGAAAGCAATGTCTTCCTCTAATTGAATTGTCTTATCGTAATGAAAGTATAGTTTATTTTTTTGCCTATTTATTTTCAGCAGTGGAGAAAATAAATAATTTTAGTAATTATATTTCTTAATGAAGCCATTAGGAGGTATTATTATATATTTTTACAAAGGGAGTAGATGAGATGAATTATGTTAAAAAATTGGTTTTTGTAATTCTATGTACGTTGCTTTTAGCAGCATGCGCAGAGAAAGACAATTCTAACGCATCAAACACTGGGGAAAAATCTACTACAGATTCAGGTAAAGCTAGTTCAAAAAATGAATTGGTCATCGCTGTAAATGAAAACTTTATTTCTATGGATCCACATAACACAGGAGATACCAATTCGGGGTCAGTGCAGGAGACGATGCTAGAGGGGTTATTGGGCTTCGATGCAGATGGACAAATAATAAAGGTGCTAGCAGAAGATTATACAATCAGTGAAGACGCACTGGAGTATACATTTAAGCTGCAAGAAGGGGTTACTTTTCATGATGGGGAGCAGTTTAATGCAGAAGCTGTAAAAGCCAATATTGAACGAATTATGAATGATGAAAGCTTACGCCTCTATTCACGTGGTTTTAGCTTAATCAGCCATGTTGAAATACTTGGAGACTATGACATTAAAGTGACTTTAAAAGAACCATATGGACCGATGATTACACGATTCGGAGTGGCCAAAATGATTAGTCCCAAAATGATTAAAGAAAATGTAGCGGATATTCCTAAGCAGCCTGTCGGAACAGGTCCTTATCAATTTGTTGAATGGGTGCAAGGAGATCATTTAACCATTGAAAAATTTGATGGCTATTGGGGTGGCGGTGACCGTGTATCTAAAATTACGTATAAACCAGTCCCAGAAAACGGATCTCGGGTGGCGATGCTAAAAGCTGGGGATGCACAGGTTATCTATCCAGTACCTGCTCAAAATATCGATGAGCTTTCTAGCCATAAAGATGTAGAAGTTAATAAAGTTCCTTCAACAATCGCTCATTATGTTTCCTTAAATACGTATAAAAAACCGTTGAATGATAGTAAGGTTCGACAAGCATTTAATTATGCGGTGGACAAAGAAGCGTATTTAAAGGTAGTTAATGCAGGTCTAGGCTTACCACTAGACTCCATTATTCCTTCCAAAACAGTTTATTATAAACAGCAAAAAATGTATGAGCACAATATAGAAAAGGCAAAGTCCTTGTTGGCTGAGGCTGGATATCCTGATGGCTTCGATATTGAAATCTGGGGAAATACGAACTCGGATACGATGAAGGGAATGCAGTTTATCCAACAGCAGTTAGGGCAAATTGGCGTCAAAGTTGAGATTAAATCTATGGAAGAGGGTACTTTGTCAGATGAGATCTACGGGGCTCAAACACCGGATGATGCAAAATTACAAATGTGGTATGTGAGTTGGTCAGCCTATGCTTCTGATATAACAAATGCAACAAAACCACTTTTCCATAGTGTATCATTCCCGCCAAATGGTGCAAACACAGCCTATTATCATAACACTGAGGCAGATCAAATAATGGATGAGGCTAACTCCATTTCAGATGTAGACCGCCAAGCTGAGCTCTATGAAAAATTACAGGAAATCGTTTACCAAGATACACCTTGGATTTTCTTAGGGGTAGATGAGGTTGTATATGGTGTACGTTCAAATGTCAGCGGTGTATTAGTAAATCCAACAGGTGGGCTCGATGTGAAGAATGCAAAAGTTGAGTAATGCTACGCAATAAAAGGAATTGATGTAGGTCAATTCCTTTTCTACAAACTAGAAAGGAGGAGCTCGTCATGTGGAAATATACAGCAAGAAGAATTGTTGAAATGATTCCGATTTTAATTGTTATTTCAATAGTAACGTTTTTATTTATTCATTTCATACCAGGGGATCCTGCGCGATTAGTAGCGGGTAAGGATGCCACGATCGAGGATGTTGAAAACGTACGTCATGAATTGGGTCTTGATAAGCCTATTTTAAAACAGTATGTAGACTATATGAAAAATCTAATGACGGGTGAACTTGGCACGTCCTTAACAACAGGTCTACCCGTGATTGATATGTTTAAAACAAGGTTTATGCCCTCTCTTCAGCTTACCTTTCTCTCGATGTTTTGGGCTACATTAATAGGTTTAATGATTGGCGTTTTTTCTGCCATCAATAAAAATAAATGGCCTGATTATTTCGGAATGGTAACAGCGGTATCTGGCATTTCAATTCCTGGATTTTGGCTGGGCCTATTATTAATTCAATTATTTTCAGTACAGCTAGGGCTTTTCCCAACAGGAGGGTTAGATGGTTTCTCTAGTTATATTTTACCTTCCCTAACTTTAGGGGCAGGTATTATGTCAATGATTGCACGATTTACTCGATCTTCTATGCTCGAAACGTTACAGGCGGATTTTATAAGAACTGGGAGAGCAAAAGGTCTGAAGGAACACTCTGTCATAGTGACCCATGCTTTACGGAATTCCTTAATTTCTGTAGTGACGGTCGCTGGCCTACAATTTGGTTTTCTACTAGGGGGTTCAGTGGTAGTCGAGACCGTTTTTAGTTTTCCGGGGATGGGACGTCTTCTAATCGACTCGATTGCATTCCGAGACTATCCTGTTATTCAGTCGGCTCTATTATTATTTGCGTTTGAATTTATTTTAGTAAATTTAATCGTAGATGTGCTTTATACAGTGTTAAATCCTAAAATTCAATTAGATTCTTAAGGGAGGGAACAGGATGACTTCACCAACTACGGTGCAAAATAGCCAAGTGCAAAAAACACAAAGGAAATACTCTCCTCTTAAGGAATTTTGGAAGTCTTTTAAAAAGCAAAAGGCTGCATTGTTAGCAAGCATCTTTATAGGGTTGCTAATTGTAATTGCTATCATGGGTCCTTATATTGCACCCTATGATCCATTTGAACCAAACTATGATGCCTTATTAGAAGGACCGAGTGCTAGTCATTTAGCGGGAACAGACGAATATGGTCGGGATATTTTTAGTCGTTTAATTGTAGGGGCAAAAATCTCCTTGATGGTAAGCTTTAGCGCGGTATTTTTAGGCTTAATACTAGGGACTATTTTAGGCTTAATTAGCGGTTACTTTGGTGGTTGGATAGACAAAGTTATTATGCGTAGCTGTGATGTATTGTTTTCATTTCCTGATTTATTGCTAGCTATTGCCATTGTTGCATTACTTGGACCTGGGATTAATAATGTGATCATCGCTGTCATGATTTTTAGTGTGCCATCCTTTGCACGCTTAGTACGTGGCGCTACACTGAATGCGAAAGAAAATGTATATGTAGAAGCCGCACAATCAATGGGAGCCTCCCATGTAAGAGTGCTGTGGAAGCATATTTTCCCTGAAACGATTAGTGAACTAATTATTTTTGTCACAATGCGTATAGGAACAGCTATTTTAGCAGCTTCTGGCTTAAGTTTTTTAGGCTTAGGTGCGAGTCCTGAAATGCCCGAGTGGGGAGTAATGTTAAGTAGTGGGCGTGACTACTTAGGAACTTCCTCTCATGTAGTCATCATGCCAGGAATAGCTATATTTTTAACCGTACTAGCATTTAACTTAATAGGCGATGGATTACGAGATGTATTAGATCCGAAAATTAAAAATAATTAAGGAGAATGCCTATGACAGAACATGTATTACGAGTAACAGATTTAGAAACGTCCTTTATGCGTGATAAAACAGAGATCAAGATATTAAGAGGTGTCAATTTTTCGATTCGTAAAGGCGAGATATTGGGCTTAGTTGGAGAATCAGGCAGTGGGAAAAGCTTAACGTCTTTATCTATTATGCAATTATTTCATGGAACTACAGGCAAAATTGTCAATGGCTCTATTCATTTTAATGGGGAAGATTTGACCAAAATGTCTGAATCCGATATTCGGAAAATTCGTGGAAAACAAATGGCGATGATCTTTCAAGAGCCTATGACCTCTTTAAATCCCGTTTTAAAAATTGGTAAGCAGTTAATGGAAGCAATTGAGATGCATTTGAAGTTGCCAAAAGGTGAAAGTAAACATCATGCCATTCAAATGTTAAAGAGTGTAGGAATAGGAAGAGCTGAAGAAATCATTCATGAATATCCACATCAGCTATCAGGGGGAATGCGGCAGAGAGTGATGATTGCTATGGCGATGGCCTGCCACCCCAATCTACTTATTGCTGACGAACCAACCACTGCACTAGATGTTACGATACAAGCGCAAATTTTAGAGTTAATGAAAAAGTTAAAGGAAGAAAATGAAACAGCTATTTTATTAATCACACATGATTTAGGCGTTGTGGCCGAAATGTGCGATAAAGTGGTCGTGATGTACGCAGGGCAGGTTGTAGAGGAAGCAGATGTCTTTGAATTATTTGCAAGCCCTAAGCATCCTTATACGAAAGGCTTAATTGCATCTGTGCCAAAAATTGGTGAGAAAAAGGAAGTATTAGATTCTATCAGTGGTCATGTACCATCTCCGCAACATATGCCGATAGGTTGTAAATTTGCTCCGCGCTGTCATCAAGTGATGTCTATATGTCATCAGGAATGTCCACCGACAGTGGAAATTTCCGCTACTCGCCAATGTAGCTGCTGGCTATATGTGAAAAAGGATGTGGAAATCAATGCCTAACAGTATTTTAAAAGTAGAGAATTTAAAAAAGAGCTTTCAAATTGCGGGTGGATTATTTCAAAAAAGACAACATGTTAATGCTGTAATAGATGTTTCCTTTGAAATAGAAGAAGGGACAACATTTAGTTTAGTTGGAGAGAGTGGTTGCGGAAAATCAACAACTGGTAGGCTAATCACTCGATTAATAGAGCCGTCAGGTGGAAGTATCGTTGTCGATGGAAAAGAAGTGGCTACTGCCAAGCAATCTGAGTTAAAGCACCTAAGACAAACTGTCCAAATGATTTTTCAAGATCCTTATGCCTCCTTAAATCCAAGAATGAAAGTAAAAGAATTAGTTGGTGAACCGCTAGAAATTCATACAAAGCTATCAAAAGCCGAACGCGAAAAGCTAGTACTCGAAATGCTTGAAGTAGTTGGCTTGAATGCTGATCATGCTGATCGTTATGCACATGAGTTTAGTGGTGGACAAAGACAGCGTTTAGGGATTGCACGTGCTTTAATTACAAAACCTAAAATCATCATTGCTGATGAGCCTGTGTCTGCATTGGATGTTTCTATACAATCACAAATTTTGAATCTATTAAAGCAATTGCAGCAAGAATATAAAATATCCTATCTTTTTATTTCACATGATTTAAGTGTTGTAGAGCATATTAGTCATTATATTGGTGTCATGTATTTAGGAACAATCGTGGAAATCGGAAAAAAAGAAGCGATCTTTAAAGATCCTAAGCATCCGTATACACAAGCGCTTATTGCCTCTGTACCGATTGCAGACCCAATGTTAAGAAAGAAAAAGAAAGTGTTGATAGGTGATATTCCAAATCCTAAAAATCCGCCAAGCGGTTGTACCTTCCATACAAGATGTCCCTTTGCAGCAGATATATGTAAGCAGACGATTCCGGAAATGAAAAAAATTAACGAAGAGCAAAGTGTTGCTTGTCACTTTGTCAATTGAAAAGGAGAGATGTTTTAAATGAAAGTAGGCTTAAGCACATACAGTATGGTCAAAAAAATGAAGCAGGGGGAAATGAGTGTTCTGGATGTTTTGCAATGGGTAGCGGACAATGGTGGTCAGCATGTAGAGTTAGTGCCCTATGAATTCACAATAGTAGATAATGATGAGCTCGCCACTCAAATAAAAGAGAAAGCTGCAGAGCTAGGATTGGAGTTATCTGCCTACTCATTACCCGCAAACTTTATTCATGAGACTGAGGATGCCTTTTTGGAGGAAGTGGAGCGCTTAAAGAAACATGTAGATGTTGTACATCGTATGGGGATTAAAATTATGCGCCATGACGTTACACTTTTTACTTTACCAAAGGAGCAAACAACCATTCATTATTACACTGAGCATTTTGATGAAATGGTAAGGGGCTGTCAATTGATTGCAGATTATGCGCAACAATTCAATATCACCACAACTATTGAAAATCATGGCTTTAATGTTCAAACAAGTGATCGTGTACAACAATTAATTCAAGCCGTTAACAGAGACAATTTTAAAACTACATTAGATATTGGGAATTTTTTATGTATAGATGAAGAGCCTCTTATTGGTGTTATGAAAAATATATCCTATGCAGCTACCGTGCATTTTAAAGATTTTTATATGCGACCTTATTTTGAAAATCCCGGTGATGGCGAATGGTTCCGTACAGTTCATAACAATTACATCCGAGGAGCAATTGTCGGACATGGTGATATTAATATTCGAGAAATTATAAAGCTTGTCAAAGGCTATGGATACGATGGTTATATTACGGTGGAGTTTGAAGGTATGGAGGATTGTCAGGTTGGTTCAAAAATAGGAATGGATAATGTTCGTCGTTTATGGGATGAATGTAAGCTTTAAGGAGGGAAGAACATGGACAAATTAAAAGTTTGTGTAATTGGAACAGGCTCTATTTCGGATTATCATTTAGGCTCTTATATGAAAAATCCATCAGTTGAGTTATATGGTGTGTATGATACTTCTATTGAAAGGGGGAAAGCAAAAGCTGCTCAATTTGGAGCCACTCATGTCTTCTCTTCTAAAGAGGCATTATTTGCAGATAAAAATGTAGAAGCTGTCAGTATTTGTACATGGAATAATACACATGCAGAGCTAGCCATTCTCGCTTTAGAAAATGATTTACATGTACTTATTGAAAAACCATTATCTATGACTTATGCGGAGGCATTAAACATCCAAAAGGTTGCCGAGAAACATCGTAAAGTATTTCAGGTCGGCTATGTAAGACGTTTTGCAACGAACACCAAGGTGATGAAACAGTTCATAGATGATAATAAATTAGGCGATATTTATTATGCGAAAGCTTCTTGCTTAAGAAGATTAGGTAATCCAGGAGGTTGGTTTGCAGAAATCGATAAATCTGGTGGTGGCCCATTAATAGATTTAGGTGTCCATGTTATTGATATATGTTGGTACTTAATGGGAAGGCCGAAAGTGAAGCGTGTAACAGGTCACACCTATAATCAATTAGGAAATAGAAATCATATTGAACATTTATCATTTTATAAAGCGGCAGACTATGATGCTACTAAAAATACAGTTGAGGACTTAGCGAACGCCCTTATAACATTTGAGAACGGGGCTTCATTAATGGTGGATGTTTCCTATACGCTACATGCTATAAAAGATGAAATGAGCATTAAGTTATATGGCACAAATGGGGGAGCAGAGCTAGAGCCTGAGCTGAAAATTGTCAGCGAGGAGCATAATACCATTGTCAATATTCATCCTCAAATTAATGATCTATCCTTTGATTTTGTAACAGCCTTTCAGAATGAAATCAATACGTTTGTTGATTGCTGTCTTCACCAATATGATTCAGTGGCACCTGTTGAGGATGGGGTAGAAATTATGAAGATTTTAGAGGGGATTTATATTTCTGCAAGACATGGAAAGGAAGTCGTATATTAAAATGGTGAAATTGAACAATAGAATTGGTGTGATTGTAGACAGCTTTAGATTGCCTATTCGTGAGGGATTGCTAAAAGCGAAAGAGGTCGGTGCACAAGGTGTTCAAATGTACGCAGTTTCAGGTGAGCTAGATCCGGACCATTTAAATGCTATACAAAGAGCTGAATTGAAGCAATATATTGTAGATTTAGGGCTCGAAATTTCAGCACTATGTGGAGATTTGGGAGGACATGGCTTTCAAGATAAACATGAAAATGAATGGAAAATAAAAAAATCGAAGGATATTATGCAATTGGCAAAAGATCTTGGTACATCCATCGTTACGACTCATATTGGGATCATTCCTGAAGATGAGAATGATCCAATCTATCAAACTATGCTAGAAGCATGTGAAGAATTAGGGCAATTTGCTACATCACTAGATGCTTATTTTGCAATTGAAACAGGACCAGAGACGAGTCAAACATTAAAGAAATTTTTAGATAAACTATCCACGGATGGGGTATCCGTTAATTTTGATCCTGCCAATATGGTAATGGTAACCAAGGATGATCCTGTGGCGGGAGTGAAGCTTTTAAGAAATTATATTGTACATACACATGTGAAGGATGGCATTCAATTACAGCAAACGAATCCAAAAGACGTGTATGGGTACTTAGGATACGATTCTGGAACATCTCATGATAAGATAGAAGAAATGGTGGAAAATGGGGATTTCTTTAGAGAGCTTCCACTAGGTCAGGGTGATGTCAATTTCGAGCTTTATTTTTCAGCTTTACAAGAAATCGGATACAATGGCTATTTAACTATTGAACGAGAAGTGAGATCAAATCCCGAAAAAGACATCAGAGAGGCTGTACAATTCATAGAAATGTTTAAATAGGGGATGAATCTAATTTGAAAAAGCAAGATCAAGTACAAATGAGAAGACAAAATAAGTATATTGTGCTTGACGCAATTAGGCAGATGGCACCGATTTCAAGAATTCAATTATCAAAGTATACAAAAATGAGTCCTACGACTATTACTCGTATTGTGCAGGAGCTAGAAGTAGAAGGTTTTATACTGGAAGGGGTTTCTGAGGAAACTGCTATTGGTAGACGGCCAACATTAATTCATATGCGTGAAGATGCTTTATATACTATAGGGATCGAGATAGATTGCTTAACAATTCGACTTGGTATATTAGATTTTTTAGGAAAACTGATCGCTTTTCAGGAAATCAAATGCAGCATAAAGCATCGTTATGAGGAAGCAATCCATCTATTAAAAAGCTCCATAGCGACTATTATGTCGGAATATCAGATTGCTCAGGAGAAATTATTAGGCATTGGAATAGGGGTACCAGGTGTCATTAATAACGAAGAAGGGATTATAGTTTCTTCTGAGCAATTAAAGTGGGAAAACTGCCGTATAGGAGAGGACCTAAATGGTGTTTTTGATTGTGAAGTCATCGTAGATAATGAATTGAAAATGCAAATCATTGCAGAAATTGGTGATATCTATACGCCTCTTTATTCAAATTGTATTTTAGTAGGGATGGGAACGGGCGTCGGAGCATCGATATTACTAAACGGAGAAGTGTATCGTGGCATTCAAAACAAAGCGGGAGAAATAAGTCATATAACGATTAATCCCTTTGGTGAAATGTGTCACTGTGGAAAACGAGGGTGCTTGTCGATGTATATTTCAGAAATGACCTTACTCAATAGAACACCTAAAAATCTAAATATTCAATCAATCGAAGAGATTTTACAGTGTGTGGATCGAGGCGAACAATGGGCAGTGGACATTCAACAAGATGTAGCTACATATCTAGCCATTGCTATCAATAATTTGGTGTGTTTATATGAACCGGAGGCCGTTATTGTTAGCGGTGAAATTATTGAGCACAATGTAACATTTCAAAAACTTCTTAGTGAAAAATGCAAACAATATATATGGAAAGAACTACAACCTCATTTTGTTTTACAGTTTTCAAACCAATTAAAAGAGGGCGTGGTCAAAGGAGCAGCATTACAGGCACAAAAGCAACTGCTGTCTGTTTAAAGAAAGGTTGGTTGATTCGTGGCTTACTCAGAATTTTTGAAAGAATACCGTTCAGGATTAATGGAAAATGTGCATTATGGACAAATGAGTGCTGTGAATCTAGCGAAGGAAGAATTCGTTTCAGTTGGTCAAGATTATGAGCCTGTGTATTTTCGTTCCGCAGCAAAACCATTTCAAGCCATTCCAATTTTCATGACTGATTTTATAGAAAAGTATGAGATAACTTCAACGGAAAGTGCATTATTTTTAGCATCGCAAAGAGGTGAAATATACCATCAAGAGGCATTGACCTCTTTGTTGGAGAAAATTCCTGTTGGTGAAAATGATCTAATTTGTGCAGCGTCATATCCGCTTAACGAAGAACCAAAAACGCTCTATATTCAACAGGGATTCCAAAAAAGGAAGCTACTTCATAATTGCGCAGGTAAGCATTTAGGGTTTTTAACTGCTTGTCTGGCGAATGGCTATAATATTCAACAGTATTGTCATCCAGATCATCCATTACAGCAAATGATAAAAAAGTACATTGCTTATTTAAGTGACTATGATGAGGGGAAAATTCGCACAGGAATAGACGGTTGTGGCGCACCTGTTTTTGCGATTCCACTAAAAAATATGGCGATAGCCTATTTAAAGCTAGCACGGCCAGAATTGATTGATGATGATCAAGTTCGTGAGGCGGTAAAAAAGCTTACGACAGTTATGAATCAAGAAAACCAAATTATCGCAGCTGAAAATTTTATTTGTACAGCATTATTAAAAGATCCAAATATTGTAGCAAAGGGTGGAGCTCAGGGTGTATATTGTTTTGCTCTACGAAACGAAGGGGTAAGCTTTGCCCTGAAAATTATGAATGGCTCAGAAAGTCCATGGCCAAATGTAATTGCTTCTGTGTTAGAGCAAATTCAGTATTCAAATGTTGAAACAATTGAGCGAATAAAAGCATTATCGCCTTCCTTTGTGCGAAATGACGCAGGGCACGAGGTAGGAGAAGTCGTTTCCACAATTAAAATCGTATAGAGGTGAAGGCACTTGTATGTTTTGGCAATTGACGGTGGTGGAACGAAGACAATTGCTACCATCTCTACATTCAGTGGGCAAGTAAAAGCCCTCGCAAAAACGGGTAAAAGTAACCCTACATCCATGAACATCGAGCAATTTACGAAGACGATAACAGAGCTTATAAATCGATTGAAGAGTCAACAACCTCTCCATTTTCATCAACTAACAAAATGCCATGCAGGACTTTCTGGTGTGACAGAAAATAATAATGAGGACATTACAAAGACATTATTAACGTCGCTTTTACCAGAGGGCTGTCAATTAACTTTATCAAATGATGGATTGAATGCACTGTATGCAGGGACATTAGGTCAACCTGGCATTGTTCAAATATCGGGTACAGGTGCGATTACATTAAGTATAGATTCAACTGGAAGAATTGAGCGGACAGCAGGATGGGGTTATCTATTTGATGATGAGGGCAGTGGCTATGATATAGGTATTCGCACATTAAAGGCGGTTTTTAAAGAATTTGATAAAAGAGGTCCAGCAACGATATTAACTGGCGCCGTATTAGACTATTTTCAAGTACAATCTGTGCCACAAATTGTTGAAATTGTATATGGTGAAGGGCATCCGCGAGATATAATTGCTCCTTTAAGTAAAGTAGCAATAGAGTGCACAAAACGTCGCGATCTTGTAGCAAATACGATTATAGATGAAGCGTGCCATATTTATTATCAAAGCATCGATGCTTGTTACAAAAAAAATCCATTCTTCGCTGAACGTGTAAAAGTCGTGTTAGCGGGTGGAGTTTTTAAGGAATTGCCATTATTTATTGAAAAACTGGCTGTGCTGGATAAAAAGTATAGCAATCAATATGACTTTATGGGTGCTTCCAGCTTACCGGTAGGGGGTGCCGCGTTAGCCGCATTAAAATTACCGAGTAAGGAAGCTGAAATATTTATAGATCAATATAATGAAAGTATTCATGAGTTTTTAAATTAAGATGAATCCCCCAGCAAGTAGAGAATATCCTTCTCTACTTGCATTTAGTTAATCTCCTCTTTTAAACATATACCCCTTATAGGATTTATGAATAATCATGACAATTCCCATTAGCATGAAATTTGACAATAGTGAACTACCTCCATAGCTTAAAAAAGGTAAAGTAACTCCAGTGACTGGTAAAAGTCCAAGTGTCATGCCAATATTTTGAGTAATTTGGAAGGCTAATAAGCTTGATATCCCTGCACCCATTAATGTCATAAAAGGGTCTTTGGCTTCAACAGAAATAAGAACAATTCTGTAGATGACAAAAAACAGTAAAGCAATGACAAATGCCCCGCCAGCAAACCCTAATTCCTCGGCAATTGCAGAAAAAATAAAATCAGTATGCTTCTCTGGCACATACACATTATTATTCAGATAGCCCTTCCCAAAAAATTCCCCCGACCCGATGGCTAAAAAGCCTTGGCGAACCTGAAACGAAGAATCTATGTAATCATAAGGCTGTAGCCAGCCATAAATACGAGATACTTGATGTCCTGAGAGGGCACCTAAAATTTTTTCTGTAAAAAAATCATTAAATCTGACATAAAGTACTACAATTGTACTGATTAAAACGAGAGGTATGGCCGTGAACACAATCAGTAATTTCCTATGTATGCCTGAAAAAAATAACATGGGTAGAATCATTGCCATGTATAACATAACCATGCCTGTGTCGGGTTGTTTATAAACAAGGAGCGAAGGAGGAAGGACAATAAGTCCAATTTTCACAAATAGCCATAAATCAGCTAGATAGGAAGGACGTGCATTTTTCTCTTGATGAGAGATAATGATTTTACTCACAACAATTAAAAAGGCAAATTTTAAAAACTCCGATGGCTGAAGAGAACCTAAAAAGGGTATTTGATACCAAGATTTAGCCTCGTTTATCGTCCGTGCAATACTCTCTGGTGCTACTATAAGTCCAGCAGTTAACGCTACCGCTAATCCATAAAATGGCCATCCAATCTTTTTTAATTGTTCAATATCAAGTAAAGAAATCCCAAACATGATGATAAATCCAATAAGATAAAAGATAAATTGCTTAACAATGAAGGAACTGGCATATTGTCCGAAATTGACACTGCTAGAATGGACAAAAAGGCAGCTAAAACCTCCAAGTAAAAGGAGGCTCACAACTAAACTTCCATCCAATTTCTTAAGCTGCGACAAATGTAACACCTTCTTTCTATAGTTACTACTATAAACGCTGGTAATGTGTGGAAGGTTGCAACTATTTACATGATGTAAATAAGGGATAATAGTATGGATCGATTTGTGCGGTAAATTACCTATTGGGGGCTGGTGAATGGGCATAATTTCTTAATTCTTCGTCTAATCTTTACAAAAACATAACACTGGCTTTATATCTTCATACTATCATTATTGGTAAGAGTTGGAGGAGGAGCCAGAGATCATGCATTTTTTTCGTTTCATAAAGGTGAAGGACAAGTTACTTGTACTTATGATTGTTTGTGTATTATCGAATGTATTGCTAGGTGTATTTAGTGTGGATTATTTAAGGAAAATGTCGTGGCATGCAAGTGAGAGTTACAAACAGGGGCTTGTTCCAATTGGGTGGCTAAATGAGCTGGAAGAATCGCAACGTCAATTAGATTTTACCGTCGATTCCGATGGCGATTATAAGGAAATGGCAGCCATTTTAAAAGACGTGGATAAGCCGTTAGACCATCTAAAAAGCCAAGAAATTGATAAAAAAATGAGTCATCAAATTAATAAGTATCAGTCCTTGCTAGGGAAGCAGAGAGAATTGATTGAGGGCTACCAGCAATTGACCCAAAGTGAACAAGAGAAATTTTATTCGCAGACGTTTCTACCAATAAGTCAGGAAGTTCATACATTATTAGAAGAAACACAAAACTACCTCGTTCAACGAGCAAAAGACCAACAACAGTCCTATCAAGAAGATGTACAATTTGGTTATTGGTTGCTTGGTGGTGTGTGTTTAACAGTTGTGATGCTAGTTATTATAATAGGTTTTATAGCAACAAAGGCGGTCAATGTCCCTACACGGCAATTAAAATCATTATTAAAACAGGCTGAACAGGGTGATTTCACTGCCAATGCAAGCTATGTAGCCCACGATGAGCTAGGTGAGGTAGTGCTGTCTTACAATCAAATGGTCACGGAAGTGAAAAGTTTACTCCATACAGTTACGGACAGTGCCTACGAAGTGGAGGAAATGACTGGGAAATTACAGGAGTCCTCAGAGGAATCTTCAACAACGACATTGAAAATAGCAAAAGATGTACAGTCTATTTCAGATTCAACGGCAGCGTCTACAAATAAATTGGCTTCCAATACATCATCTTTAGAAGAAGTTTTAAACGATGTACAAGTCATATTAGAAAAAATTCAAATTGTAGAAAATTTTGCTCATAAAACTGCTCGAGATGCGGAAAGCGGAACTGAGATTGTGCAAGCCAATTTAGCACAAATGCAGACAATTAAGCAAGCCGTCGAGAAATCCAATACAGCCATCTTTAATTTAGTCGAACGAGCATCATCAATCGATCAAATGATTGAGGTCATTGAAAAAATAACGGCACAAACAAATCTATTAGCGTTAAATGCATCGATTGAAGCGGCAAGAGCGGGCGAGCATGGCAAGGGTTTTGCGGTAGTAGCGAACGAGGTACGAAAGCTTGCAGAGCAAACCGTTCATTCTACGCAAACTATTACGTCCATTGTACAAAACATTCATCTAGATTCAAGCTATGCAGTACAAATGATGGAGGGTGTGCTAGTGGCAACCGAAAAGGGCGTTGCTGTGACAGGACAAACGGCAGTAAGTTTTGATCAGATTTTAGAAAAAGTACATACAATCAAGCCTTATATTATGGAAGTATCTTCTACAGTTCAAGAAATTGCCAATCATACGAAAACGGTTAGTGATGATGCGGTTATGCTGACATCTTTATCTGATACGAATACAGTATCAACGAAGCATGTTGCTTCTTTAACAGCCGATCAATTAACAGCACAGCAACAATTCCACAATTATATTAAAGAATTACGAAAGGTATCGAAAGTGCTACAAATAGCCGTTAAACGTTTTTCAATATAATTTAGTCCTTCATAAATTAATGAGCTATAGAATCTTCTTTGCAAAGTTAGCAAAGAGGATTCTTTTTATTTGTTCTAATACTTGTTGGATGTGGAGTATTAAAAAATGTTCTTTCCTGATGTACAAATGTATTTAATATATTTTTGTAGCACAATAATTTAAAATGTTCATATACTGAGAAGTAAGGGATAGTATGTTTCTTTTATGATTATTTTTAATATAATTGTTGTATTTTCAAAACGAACACATTATAATGAATTTCATTGAAAGTGTTATTAAATCAATGTTTATCAATATATTATTGTGCTTTCTAGAAGTACAATTGTTTACATGTGGAGGTTTTGAGAAATGAAAAAAATTATGGTTACCGGAGCACTTGGTCAAATTGGTTCTGAGCTTGTAGAAAAACTTCGTAGTATTTATGGAGAGGACAACATACTCGCTACTGACATTAGAAAGCTTGACCATACTGAGGGCCCGTTTGAGATATTGGACGTTACAGATGGACAAAGAATGCATGATCTAGCAAAGGACTTTGGTGCCGATACAATGATGCATTTAGCAGCATTATTATCAGCTACAGCTGAAAGAAATCCTTTGTTGGCTTGGAATTTAAATATGGGTGGATTAATGAATGCTTTGGAAGTTTCACGTGAGTTAAATATGCAATTCTTCACACCCAGTTCGATAGGGGCTTTTGGGCCATCTACACCGAAGGAAGATACACCTCAGGATACATTGCAACGCCCGACAACTATGTATGGTGTTAATAAGGTGGCGGGGGAATTATTATGTGATTATTACTTCAGCCGTTTTGGAGTAGACACACGTGGGGTCCGTTTCCCAGGTTTAATTTCTTATGTAACTCCCCCAGGTGGTGGAACAACTGATTATGCGGTAGAAATTTTCTACGAAGCGATTGAACAAGGCAAGTATACATCTTATATTCAAGAAGATACGTATATGGATATGATGTACATGCCAGATGCTTTACAGGCAATTGTTGATTTAATGGAAGCAGATGGTAGTAAGCTTGTTCACCGTAATGCTTTTAATATAACAGCAATGAGTTTTGAACCATCGCAAATTGCAGCTGAAATTAAGAAACATTTACCGAACTTTACCATGAACTATCAGGTTGACCCAGTTCGTCAGGCTATAGCAGATAGCTGGCCAAATTCAATAAATATTGAAGCAGCACAAAAAGAGTGGGGCTTTAAGGCAGAGTACGATTTGTCAAAAATGACGGTAGATATGTTAGAAAAGCTAAAAATTAAACTGCATAAAAAAGCAATTTCATAATAGCGACTGAACGGATGAAGTGATAGACTTCATCCGTTTTTTTATGAAATACATGGGGGATATATATTCTTATTGGAATAGGTTCGTTTATACTTGTGTTCTAAGATCAGCAGACATTACATCATTAGTGTAAGGTTAAGAGCGATTTCCAATTTAGGAAATCGCTCTTTCATGTGTGAATTATTTATTTAACATATGAAAAACTTGCTCAACGTCCTTATCGCCACGACCTGAGATATTAATGATAATAATTTCTTCAGCTGTAAGAGTGGGCGCTAGTTTTAGTGCATGGGCAACTGCATGAGAGCTTTCAAGCGCAGGAATAATACCTTCTACCTTCGAGAGCACCTGAAATGCCTCTAGAACTTCTTCATTTGTCACAGTAACATACTCTGCACGACCAATTGTTTTTAAGTGACTGTGTTCAGGTCCTGCACCTGGGTAATCTAAACCTGCGGCAATGGAGTATGTTGGTAGAGGATTTCCCTCTGCATCCTGTAGCACTAAACATTTGAAGCCATGAAGCTCTCCAGGAGTTCCCTCGTTAAGTGTAGCAGCTTGATCTGGCTCTATTCCGATAAGACGAACATTTTCATCAGCAATATACTCTGCGAATGCCCCTATAGCATTACTTCCACCACCGACACAAGCTAAGACAGCTGTTGGTAGTTTTCCTTCTTTCTCCAAAATTTGTTCACGGCTTTCGCGGCTAATAACAGATTGGAAATGTTTAACCATTGAAGGGAATGGGTGTGGCCCAACAGCAGAGCCCAATTAATAAAATGTCGTTTCATAGTTTTCGACCAAATCCGCAAAGGCTTCATCAACAGCATCCTTTAAACGTCCTTGCCCCTTATCAACAGCTACAACCTTTGCACCAAGGAGCTCCATACGAAATACATTTAATGCCTGACGTTTAGTATCCTCTAACCCCATATAAATAGTACAATCTATTCCAAACATGGCACAGGCAGTAGCGGTTGCCACACCGTGTTGTCCTGCACCAGTTTCAGCAATAACACGATTTGCTCCCATACGTTTTGCCAATAAAATTTGGCCCAAGACATTATTGATTTTATGTGAGCCTGTATGGTTAAGATCCTCACGCTTTAAATAAATCTTTGCGCCAGCCAATTGCTGCGTTAAATTTTCTGCAAAATAAAGAGGGGATTTGCGTCCGACATATTCATGGAAATAATAATTCAATTCATTATTAAAGTCTTCATCCTCTTTATATTTTTGAAAATTTTCATCCAAAATAGTTAATACATGCTGAAGCTCCTTTGGAACGAAGCTACCACCAAATTCTCCAAAATATCCCTTGTTCTCTACTACTGTACTCATCTTTCCTCGACTCCTCTATGCTCATTTTTTCATAAAAAAAGGCACTCCATTCCTTCGTGAAAAGGACGAGTAACCGTGGTGCCACCTTTATTCGCAATATATGCGCGCTTTCTAACTCCGATAACGGGGAGTAAGTCGGCCTGACATTGGATAAGGCTGCTCTGAAGTCCATTCACAAGTACGTACTACTGGTTTACACCGACCACCAGCTCTCTTTAGAGTAACTATGCTTGCTACTATTCTTCTTTTTCGCATTTATTAGAAAGAATTGTAGAATGTTTTCAGAATATTGTCAAGAAAAAAAGACGAATCTCGTAAGACTCGTCTATTCAATCATTTCTTTAAAATGAAGGCGTTTATTTAGTATATACATTATAGGTGCACCAACCGCTAAGACAACGAATTCACCTGCTGCCACAGTGAGCCAAGTCCAAAAGAATGGTAGCTCTAAGGCTAAATTCAATTCAAACGCGATTATAAACATGGTGCATGTAAATAAAAGTGTATTGATGATTAAACGTGCCCAAATATTTTTAACAAATTTACAGATCAAAATGAACAAACCCAATGTAATTATAGAATGTCCAACACCAAATATTAAGTCGTAGATACCGAGTGGTGAAAAGATATTAGAAATAAATACCCCTATTATGATACCAACGGCAAAGCGTGGATTAAAGGCCACTAAATGGTTGAAAATTTCAGATACACGGAACTGCACCTCTGTAAAGCCAAATGGTGCAACAAGCATCGTCACAGCAATGTAAAGAGCTGCAATAATACCACTTGCTGCTAAAAATTTTATCTTCATATTCATTTCTCCCTAGTTTTTTTTCGTGGGATGGTTACGAACCACGTTGCTTTCACACAAGTCAATATTTTATTATACATATCTAGCAGAAGTCAAATGTCAGACTTTTTGTCAATATGACTAAATTCGCAAAATTGTCATAAATATTTTTTACTATTTTTTAAAAAGGAATCCAATATCGTAAATAGCGTAGTTTAGCGGTTTAAAGCGCCAAATTAAATGAAATGCTAAAATTTTTTGCGAAATACAAAAGTCAGAACATTCATAATGTTGTTGACGGAGCTCAATAATAACGATAATATAGCGATACATTCACACTTTGTTTGGATAAAGTGTGACAGTTATTCAAGAACTTAATCGGGGGGATTAATGGTGAAGAGCAATGTCAAAAAGCTTTCATTCCTACTCTTTGGATTAGTATTACTACTTGCTGCTTGTGGTAGTGGTGGGACTAGTTCAACAGAATCAAAGGGGAACGAAACGAATAACGCCAGTGACAGCGGGAACGCAGATGATAAAACATATAAAATCGGAATTACGCAAATTGTAGAGCATCCATCGTTAAATGCAGCGACGGAAGGCTTTAAAAAGGCGATTGAAGATGCAGGTTTAAAAGTTGAGTATGATCCACAAATTGCACAAGGCGATAATAGTCTTAACACAACGATTGCTAACAATCTAGTAAGTGCGAACGTAGATTTAATATTTGCTAACTCTACACCTTCTGCACAGGCCGCGGCAACAGCAACAGGTGATATTCCAATTATCTTTACTTCTGTAACAGATGCAGTAGGTGCTCAGCTCATAGAATCAATGGAGAAGCCAGGGAAAAATGTTACAGGTACTATTGATTTACATCCTGAAACGATTTCTAAAACGGTGGCATTTTTAAAAGAGCTAGGTGCTAAAAACGTTGGTATGGTCTACAACGCAGGTGAGCAAAATTCTGTAGCACAGGTGAAAGAAGTAAAAAAAGTAATGGCTGAGCAAGGTCTTGTGGTTAAAGAGGCATCAGCTGCAACTTCTGCAGAGGTAAAACAAGCAACTGAATCTTTAATCGGTAAAGTCGATGCATTTTATATTATTACAGACAATACAGTAGTCTCTGCTTTAGAGTCTGTCATCGATGTAGCAAATGCCAATAAATTGCCTTTAATAGTAGGGGAGCTTGACTCTGTGGCGCGAGGCGGTTTGGCTGCGTATGGTTTTGAATATTCCGATATTGGGTATGAGGCTGGGCAAATGGCAGTGAAAATTTTAAAAGGTGAAGCAACACCTGCTGAAACGCCAGCGCAATATCCACAAAATCTAAAGCTATTAATTAATAAAAAAGTAGCAGATGATTTAGGGATTGAAATTAAAGATTCTTGGGGTGCTGAACTTCTCGAAAAATAACTTGAAGCGGGGGAACCATCCCCGCTTTATCTTCATTTACCAGCAGTAGAATAATAAAGAGATTTAGGAGATGATTCAACGATGTTTTTAGCATTATTTGGCGCAGTGGAGCAAGGAATCATCTATGCAATTATGGCACTCGGTGTATATTTAACATTTCGGGTGTTAGATTTTCCGGATTTAACGGTTGATGGAAGCTTTGTAACAGGGGCGGCAACAGCGGCAACAATGGTTTTGCTTGGCTACCACCCAATCTTAGCGACTTTAGTGGCAATTGTTGCTGGATTTATTGCTGGATGTATGACAGGAATCCTTCACACAAAAGGGAAGATAAACCCACTATTATCAGGGATTTTAATGATGATTGCCTTATATTCGATTAACCTACGAATTATGGGGTTAACTGCAGAAAATACGATAGGTCGTCCAAATATTCCATTACTAAACTCTGAAACGATATTTTCAAAGTTTCAAGCGTTTTGGAGTAATTTAGGGATAGATGATGCTCTCAACAGCCTATTAAAAGGTATGGGGATTCAGCAAGTACCAGGCACTTGGAGTGTACTAATTGTCATCGTAATTATTACCATTTTAATCAAATTAGTGGCAGATTGGTTCTTAAAAACAGAGGTTGGGCTTGCTATTCGGGCTACTGGTGATAATAAACGAATGATTCGCAGCTTCTCAGCCAATACAGATACACTCATTATTTTAGGGCTAGGACTTTCCAACGCACTTGTCGCATTTTCTGGAGCTTTAATCGCACAATATTCGAAGTTCGCTGATGTAAGTATGGGAATTGGTATGATTGTGATCGGGCTTGCATCTGTCATTATCGGGGAAGCAATTTTTGGTACAAAGACCATTATTCGTACCACTTTTGCAGTCATCGCTGGAGCTATTATTTATCGTATTATTTTAGCGTTAGCATTACGTGTAGATTTCCTGGATTCAGGAGATATGAAATTAATTACAGCTATTATCGTCATTTTGGCGTTGATCTTGCCTCAATTGATTAACAAGCGTAAGGAACGTAAGCGTAAGGCTAAACGGGCTGCCGAACTTATGCAAATCAAACCAGTAGAGCAAGGAGGTAAAGGCCTTGCTTAAATTACACGGTATAAATAAGGTGTTCAATGAAGGGACACCGGATGAAAAGATCGCTCTAGCAGAAATTAACCTACATTTAACGCCTGGTGATTTTGTCACTATTATTGGGAGTAATGGGGCAGGTAAGTCAACGATGATGAATATGATTTCTGGCGCCTTAACACCTGATTTCGGCACGGTTTCGATTGATGGTAACAATGTTACTTATTTGCCTGAGTATAGGCGCTCGCAATTTATAGGTCGTGTTTTCCAGGATCCAATGGCGGGGACAGCACCTGCTATGACGATTGAGGAGAATTTGGCACTAGCCTATTCCCGTAATAAGAGTAGAGGATTACGAAGAGGAGTAGACAAAAAACGTCGTGAGTTTTTTATTGAATCGTTAGAGATGCTTGGATTAAATTTAGAAAACCGCCTTTCTGCAAAGGTTGGCTTACTTTCCGGAGGGGAACGTCAAGCTTTGTCTCTGTTAATGGCCACTTTTACAAAACCATCTATATTATTGTTAGATGAGCATACGGCTGCGCTTGATCCATCACGTGCTGAATTGATCACCCGTATTACAAAGTATTTAGTAGAAAAAGATCAGTTAACGACATTGATGGTTACTCATAATATGCAACAGGCTTTAGATTTAGGGAATCGCCTAATTATGATGGATAAAGGTCAAATTATTTTAGAAGTTGGGGAAGATCGTAAGCATGAATTAACGATACCTGATTTAATGGCTGAGTTTGAACGCATTCGTGGAGAAAAAATGAATTCGGACCGTGCTTTATTAGGATAGAGGTATATCGTTCACCATTCGTATGAATATCAGATTGTAGGCAAACTCAATGACATTTGGGTTTGCCTATAGTTTTTTCATTTACAATGATGTGAGGGTCGAGCTGCCTCCCTTGCACCGTTCATCTGTAAAAATGGTTGAGAAAGATGCTGTTGAGGTGACTCTGAAATCAAATATTTAAACATAGAAAAAGCCTCACTAGATAAAAGTGAGACTCTTTCATTTACACGAGTAGGCCAAATAGCTGAAGATCATTGTTAACTTCTTTATAGTTGAAGCCAAATTCGTTCATTCTCGCTAGTAACCCCTCGTAATCTGATCGATCGCCAAGTTCGATGCCGACTAGAGCAGGACCGCTTTCCTTATTGTTTTTCTTAGTATATTCAAAGGTTGTAATATCATCATTAGGTCCAAGCACGCTAGTAAGGAATTGACGAAGAGCGCCTGCCCGTTGAGGGAAGCTGACGATGAAGTAGTAAAGTAAGCCTTCATGAATAAGAGACTTTTCTTTAATTTCCTGCATACGTCCAATATCGTTATTCCCACCACTAATGATAACGACAACAGACTTTCCTTTGATTTCTTCTTTATAAAAATCAAGAGCTGCGACTGACAATGCACCAGCAGGCTCAGCAATAATCGCATGTTTATTGTACAAATCTAAAATGGTTGTACATACTTTTCCCTCAGGTACAAGAATAATGTCGTCTAAATAACGGCGACAAACATCATAAGTATGATGACCAACACACTTTACGGCAGCTCCATCGACGAATTTATCAATCCAATCAAGAGCAACTGTCCCACCTTCAGCAAACGCGGCCTTCATACTGCCAGCACCGGCAGGCTCTACACCTATAATTTTGCTAGATGGGGAAAGGTTTTTAATATAGGCAGAAACACCAGACATTAAGCCACCACCACCGATACTGCCGAATACGTAGTCGATGGGCTCTTCCATATCATTCATGATTTCTACCGCCACAGTTCCTTGCCCAGCAATAACATCGAAATCATCAAATGGGTGAATGAAAATTTTACCTTGTTCTTCACAGAAACTTAGTGCACTTTCAGCAGAGTCATCGAACGTGTCACCCGCTAAAATAATCTCCACATACTCACGACCAAACATACGCACTTGGTCTATTTTTTGCTTCGGTGTAGTTTGAGGCATAAAAATGCTAGCTTGGATTTTTAATTGGGCACAGGCATAAGCTACACCTTGTGCGTGGTTCCCTGCGCTGGCGCAAACAACGCCAACATTGCGCGCTTCATCCTCGATTTTTTTAATTTTATAATAGGCGCCACGAAGCTTGAATGAGCGTACATGTTGTAAATCCTCACGTTTAAAATAAATATTTGAGCCATATTTTTCTGATAAATAGTCGTTTCTTTGTAGAGGTGTATGCACAACTACGTCTTTTAAAAAATGGTGTGCAATGAGGACATTCTCCACTTGCACGGTTCTAGTATCAGCAACTTCCATAGTATTCATCCTCCGTTTTACGTTTAAAACATTTATCTATGATAGCATACTTTTTTTGCTTTTTGGACTTAATTTTTAGTAAATTCTAAATTTTCCGTGTCTGTTTTATAATGTAAGCGTTTTATCTTTATACACCTTACTTTGTGTATGGAAAATGAAGCGTTAAACATAGGGAAGTCCCACTTTTATGGACCATTTCCTCCAACGAATTAGGTGTAAAGGAAATCGTTTTTTAGAGGTCTAGACGCGATTATACGGAGGCACCACTGATCAAAAAAATACAACTTTCATATCAAAATTGGTCAAGCATATACTAGATTAGCTTAGGACAAGTGGGAGGGTAAGCAGTGGAAATCATTCAAGGAATTCTATCTACATATAGCCAGTTTTTCGATTGGGCAATGTGGCAGGAAGTATTAGTGGATCCTGTATCATGGGGACTAATATTTTCATTAATTATTATAGAAGGATTGTTGTCAGCGGATAATGCACTTGTATTAGCAGTACTTGTCAAACATTTGCCAGATAAGCAACGAAAACGAGCTTTAATGTATGGGATGCTAGGAGCCTATTTTTTCAGATTTTTATTTATTGGAATAGGAGTTTATCTTGTAGAGTTTTGGTTTATTAAAGTATTAGGTGCGTTGTATTTAGGATGGCTCTGTATCGCTCATTTCCTTCAAATCGGAAATGAGGATAGTGTGAAGGTGGTAAAAAAATCTGGCTTGATGGTTCGTTTTTTTGGGACCTTTTGGGCAACAGTTATTTCTGTAGAGCTGATGGATATTGCTTTTTCCATTGATTCAATATTTGCCGCCTTTGCTATTTCAGATCAAGTATGGGTGCTTCTAATTGGAGGTATGTTAGGAATCCTAATGATGAGAACAATAGCGGGTGTATTTTTAATTATGATCGAAAAAATTCCTGAGCTAGAAGCGACTGCTTTCATCATTATTGGGGTTATAGGGTTAAAAATGTTAGTAAGTGTTGTTAATATTCATATACCTCATTATTTTTTCTTCCTGTTTTTATTAATTGCCTTTTCGATCACGTTTATCGTGCATAAACTAAATAAAGTAAAATCTACCTAATTAAAAGAGGCTCTGTTCTCCAATTTGCACTGAACCCCGAATAGTGGACACTTTAAAAAAAGTGGACCTATTCGGGGTTCAGTTCAATCATGAGAGGACAGAACCTTTTATTTATTTTACATATTTATCAGGATCAACAATGTAGAATCTTTCAACATTTAGCCAGCTTTCGCTCATCGGTTCTCCATCATCAATGCGTTTTTCTGTTTCTTGCATCATCCAACCAGTTTGTGATGCGTGTGCCTGTAATGCTTGTAATTTATCCATTCGCATTTCGCGAATATCATAGACCACATGAGGCTCGCCATTTTTTTCAATAGTATCGTTTGCGAAGGCACAGCCAAATACTTGTGGACGTGCAGCCTTAGGCATACGACGTACAGCCTCAACGACAGCACGCGCGGTTGCTTCATGGTCTGGATGTACCGCAAAACCAGGTAGGAACGTAATAATTAATGAAGGCATTAGCTCTTCAATTAAACCTTCTACCAGCTTTACCATCTTCTCATCGTCTTCAAATTCGATTGTTTTATCACGAAGACCCATCATACGTAAATCTTGAATACCCATTGCTTCTGCGGCTGCAATTAATTCTTTACGACGTATATCTGGTAATGATTCGCGTGTAGCAAATGGGGGGTTACCTAAATTACGGCCCATTTCACCTAATGTTAAGCAGGCATATGTAACGGGTGTATTCATTTTTTTTGTATAGTAGGCAGTCGTCCCAGCAACTGAAAAAGCCTCATCATCTGGGTGAGGGTACACAATTAAAATATGACGTTGTGGTTGTAAATTCAAAGAGTCGTCCCCCTTAGTAAGTAAATGGCGTTTCACTTATTTCAAGCGCAATTGCCAATTTTCCAGAGTAATCTAAACCAGCCATTAATAAACGGCCTAAATCATCTAATTCATAATGAGTAATACCTTGTGCATAAACCCAGCCATGAGGTAATTTTAACCCAACACGATGAGGTGTCTTGTCTACAACTTTAGCAAGTTCATAATTAATTTTTGCGTTGCGTATAAAGGCACCTGCATTAAAGAACTTTTCATCATAGTGTGCTGCATAAGATCCGTTTGTCGTCTCAAGATGAATATAAACGTCTTTGTTGGCGAAAGAATTTAGTACTTCTTGCAACGTCTCTACTTGTACTTCTTGCATCTTAACACTCCTCTCGATCATTTCTCCTTTAAGTATAGTAAAAAAAATTAGCAAAGGGAAATTGATTGCTTCATACGTACAAATTAATGATTTGGAAAACTTATACCTTCACATCATGCCACCAAGATTTTTAAGAGCCTCATCGCCACGACTACTCAAAATCTGTGTCTTCAAACAGAGGCTTATTCAGATTCATCCACCACCTTCCAGAGTGGGAAATCTTCTACTAAATTAGGGAGGGTGAATCATTAACTATTAATCTATGATGACTTTGCGAGCAATATTCTTGAAAAAATTATTGTAATGTATCAATATAAGGGGTGTGAAAATATATGTACAAAATGTGTCGTTTTGTATACGGTTTCACACCTGAAAAGATATTGTAACCATAGCTTCTTCCAAAATCGTGTGTAGACAGCACTAAATGCTGAAGGATGGTATAACTAGGTGAAAACGAATTCTATCTTGGTACAATAGATGACGTTCCTCCAGCATCTTACATCGTGCTGTGTGAATAAGGGAGAAGAATGAAGCTCATTATCATAGTATAATAAAAAACCGCGTTTCTCTTTATGACGGAGAAACGCGGTTTTTTATTGAGATTATGGATAGGCTATGTATTTGTTAGTATCGATTTAGTTTTCTTTCGATTGTTTCTAAACGATTATTGACACTTTGCAATTGTTTAAACATTTGTCTCATATAAAGATTTTGATCTTCATTTTCGGTCTTTTTTTCTTGTGCTAGTTCCTCTTCCTCCTGGAGTGCCATTATTGTGGCGAGGGTGGATAATGAGTAGCCGAGAGTTAAGACAATGGAAGCGAGTACTTCTACTTTTGACGAGGTTATTTCTCCAGCCAATAAACCTGATTCCTCGGTTAAGTTCTCTGCCTTTTGTTTTTTCATCTTTTCCCCTCCCATCTAAAGCTAATATATGGGGGATGAAGTCCTAACGTATCTTGTCCATTTTTTTATCTGTATTCAGCGGGATTTCTAGAAACTAACGCATTATTTGTTTGTAATATTTAGGTATTAGACTCATTTTTTACTCAGGATGGTAGGGATAATTTTGAGGGAGCATTGATGTAAACATAATTGAGGTGATCACGATAGTAACCTTCGTAGCATTGGATGAAAACAAGAAACCTTCGTTGATTCCCCCTTGTGCAGCAATAGGGGAGCGGCTCTAGGCAAACTTATATTCATGACTCATCCAATGGATGATATGTAAAAGAGGGATGTCTCCATAATCTAAGAGACATCCCTTTCAATGTTAAATTTCAGTGACTGTTATTTGTGGAGCACCAAAGTGGGATTTTGCTCCATGCATGACGGGACCAACATAGTCGTTAAGAGCCCAACCATGTGCAATGGCTGCGGATACAAACTCTTTTGCTTCAATAACAGAATCCATAACAGACAATCCATTTGCGAGATTTGCAGTGATAGAAGCTGCAAAAGTACAGCCTGCACCGTGGTTATTAGTGGTAGCAACTTTTTCGGATTCTAATAAGTAAAATGCTTCTCCATCGAAGAATAGGTCTGTTGCTTTTTCTGTAGCTAATGCTTTTCCACCTTTAATGACTACAGCCTTAGCCCCAAGCTCGTGGATTTTTCGTGCGGCTGTTTTCATCTCATCAATCGTTTTGGGCGTACCTGTCCCAGCCAATTGGCCAGCTTCAAAAAGATTAGGTGTTGTGACTGCTGCTAATGGTAAAAGATGTTGTACCATAGCATCTGTGTTGCCAGGATTTAGGACTTCATCGTCCCCTTTACAAACCATCACAGGATCAATGACAACATTTGTCGTCCCGGATTTTGCAATAGCCTCTCCCGCAAGACGAATAATTTCTTCCGTAGATAGCATCCCTGTTTTAATAGCATCAATTCCTGTGGAAAGGGCAGTATCAATTTGTTTTTGTAGAAGTTCAGTTGGTAATGGTGTGACATTATGTGTCCAACCATTTGGGTCCATTGTTACGACAACTGTTAAAGCCACCATACCGTATGTACCGTGCTCTTGAAATGTTTTAAGATCGGCCTGCATACCTGCGCCGCCGGATGTATCAGAACCAGCAATTGTTAATGTTTTTTTTAGAGTCATGAAAAGATCTCCTTTATTGTTAAGAGTGTTAAAATTACCATTTAGTATAGTCTTATTCTGATTCTATAAAAATAGTCAGAATTTGATATTTTTATATGGTCAGTTTGAGCTGAGGCTTGAATTCATGAATGATTTTTTGTACCGTTGTAAGAAAAGAAAGGGGCTTAAATTACGATGAAACCAGTATTCCCGAATGATTGGCAAGAAATACTTGCAGCAGAGTTAGAAAAACCATACTATCACACATTACGTCAATTTATTGCTAATGAATATTCAACGCACACTATTTATCCTCCTATGCAGGATGTAATGAATGCATTTTATACAACAGCCTATCAACATGTGAAGGTCATTATTTTAGGACAAGACCCATATCATGGCCCTAATCAAGCACATGGCTTAAGCTTTTCTGTCAAGCCAGGTATTCCGCATCCACCTAGCTTACGAAATATGCTACAAGAGCTACAAGATGATCTCGGCTGTTCAATTCCTAAAGATGGAACTTTGACGAAGTGGGCAGAACAAGGGGTTATGCTTTTGAACACAGTTCTTACTGTGCGAGCTGGACAGGCAAATTCCCATAAAGATCAAGGTTGGGAGCAGTTCACTGATGCTGTTATCGATAAGCTAGCTGCAAGAGAGGAACCACTTATTTTTGTACTGTGGGGTAAGCCTGCGCAACGAAAAAAACAGTTGATACGTAAATATGACACGCCACATGTCATATTAGAAGCACCACATCCTAGCCCATTAAGTGCTTATCGAGGTTTCTTTGGGAGTAAACCGTATTCAAAGATTAATCAACAATTAGTAGAATGGGGTAAACAACCAATTGATTGGTGTTTAGCATAGATTGGCACAAATCGTTTACTTTATACACTACATAAATCGTGATACAGTTAAGATAGATGAAAGAGAGGGACAACGATGAAGGCGAATTGTTTTCAATGTCATTTTTTTAAAGTAACCTGGGACCCTCAAACTCCACGTGCCTGTGTCGCATATGGCTTTAAAACAAAACAAATTCCATCCGTTGTCGTGAAACAATCCTCGGGTATGGAATGTTTGAAATTTGTACCAAAAGTAGAAAGTAGGAGAATGCAATGATTCCTTATCAAGCCGTTATACAACAACTTGAAAAACAATTATCTGGTGCAAAAAATGCAGGGAATGATCAGCAGATCCGCGAAGCTCTTACAGCAATTCGAGCACTATGTGATGTGGTGTTAGATTCTCCTAGTAATACACCATCTATTACAACACCTTCTAAGCATTTACCACAAATGCTTGTATCAGAGATGAAGCCATCTAGTTTATCTACATCCAAAATTGAAGAAGATGGAGCCAATGGTGATTCAATTTTTGATTTTTAATCAATATTAAAGGTAGGGTAACGCGCAATGAAAAAATTTATCGTGACAGGGGCTCTCCATGGCCTATTAGCAGTAGCCTTTGGTGCATTTGGTGCACATGCTTTAAAGGAAATTTTAGATGATTATAGTCAAGGGATTTGGGAGACGGCTGTTCAATATCAAATGTTCCATGCTACTGGTTTGTTAGTAATCGGACTATTAATGAGTTCTAAAT
Source organism: Lysinibacillus sp. GW247-5R2A (assembly GCF_059424475.1). NCBI lineage: Bacteria > Bacillati > Bacillota > Bacilli > Caryophanales > Bacillaceae > Lysinibacillus > Lysinibacillus sp. GW247-5R2A. The sequence goes on from NZ_JBWKZL010000013.1 coordinate 49,497, forward strand.
TATTTGGTGAAGTGAAGCAATTGAATTTGGCAGGGATTTTCTTCAATTTTGGGATTGTCTTCTTTTCTGGTAGCTTATACGTATTAGCGATTAGTGGAATTAAAGTATTGGGCGCGATTACACCAATTGGTGGTGTACTATTTATAATTGGATGGATACTTATTATTTTATCGGCTTTAAAACATGCTCGTTAATTTAAAATTAGGACTCTCTTACATGATTTGTAGGAGAGTTTTTTCTTTATTTTGTAAGATTACGATTTAAATCCTATTCTTTTTGTAAGAATTTATAGTACACTACTACTATTACTTGCAATATTTCGAAAATACAAAAAGAGAGGTTGTGTAGGATGGAAAAGCTATTTACATTAATAGATGAGAATTATGAAGAGATGGTAGGGATTCGTCGTCACTTGCACGAATATCCTGAATTATCCTTTGAGGAAGTGGAGACGCCAGCCTATATAGCAGCCTATCATAAAGAATTAGGTCATGAGGTTCGTGAGGGTGTAGGTGGAAGAGGTGTAGTTGCCGTTCTACGTGGTGCGAGTCCAGGAAAAACAGTGGCGTTACGGGCTGATTTTGATGCATTGGCGATCCAGGAGGAAAATGATTTACCTTATAAATCAAAGGTCGCGGGTAAAATGCATGCTTGTGGGCATGATGGTCATACAGCAACATTACTAGGATTAGCTAAGGCACTCAATAAAATGAAATCTGAAATCACAGGAAATATTATATTTATTCATCAGCACGCTGAAGAGGTGGCGCCAGGTGGGGCCAAGCCGATGATAGAGGATGGGTGTTTAGATGGGGTAGATGTTATTTTTGGTACACATCTATGGGCTCCCACTCCGATAGGGGAAATTTTAGTGAAAGATGGCGCCATTATGGCAGCTGCAGACAAAGTAGAAATTGCTATTCAAGGGAAGGGTGGACATGGTGCCGAACCACATCACTCCATTGATGCAGTTACTCTTGCCTCGCAGTTTGTAATCAACGCACAACAACTTATTTCAAGACGTATTGATCCATTAAAGTCAGCCGTTTTAACAATTGGTCATTTTGAGGCGATTAATCCGTTTAATGTGATTGCTGATCGTGTTAAATTGGCAGGCACAATTCGCACCTTTGAGGAAGATGTGCGCACACAGATGGAGCAGGAGCTAGAAGCCGTTCTAAACGCCACTTGTCTAGCCTTTGGAGCAAGCTATGAATACCGTTATACAAGAGGTTATCCACCTGTGTATAACCATCAGAAAGAAACGGAGTTTGTGGCACAGTTAGCGTCAACTGTCCCAGGTGTAGAGCAAGTGAAAACTTGTCCACCGTTTATGGTTGGAGAGGATTTTGCGTATTATTTAGAAAAAGTACCGGGTACATTCTTCTTCACAGGTGCGAAAAGTCCAGAATGGGAAACAGCTTATCCACATCATCACGCGCGCTTTAATTTTGATGAACGTGCAATGCTAATAGCTGCTAAAACTTTAGGAAAAGCTACCTTGGAATATTTAAAAGAATATTAATGTAGCGCAAGTTAAAAATCCGCATACTCTCATCGACTATTGTCAGTGAGAGTATTGCGGATTTTTAAGATACAATATAGCGATTATGGATTTTGATTAAAATAAGCCATTTCTTCATCATATTCAGCAAAATCGAAGTAAATCATTGGGAATAAGAAGCGGTGATTGGATTTAAGTTCACGAATGATAACATGATCTCGCCCAGCAGCCTCTACCACACCACGCACAGTTTTTGTGTTTTTGCCTTGTTCCACTGCATGCTCAAAAGAAAAATGGAAGGTAGCTGGTTTTCCGCGATTCAACCGTAAAATATTTTCTATATAGGACTCTTCGCGGCCTGGTGGTCGTCCGGTCGGGATTGTGACTGGAGGAGGAGTCATTTGTTGTTGCGTTGTTGGTGTCCAATAATAAGGCATCATCAATAATCAACCTACTTTCTTTTTAAATTTGAGGACAATCTTCTTCAGTTGGCGAGAAGAAGCAATGAGATTTGTATCTGCCTGTATTCCATTGGCCATACCATTGTGCAGGACAATCGCCCGCCGGCATGAAAAACCACAAGGAACGGTTAGCTGGGTGAAATCTTTCACCTTGAATCACCCTTCTGGCTAACCGGATATCTTGATCACGTGCTCGTTGATAAAAATAACTCTTTTGAGTTGCTTCAAAGCCACCTGGACGCTGATAAACCATCTGTTCAATTGTTCGAATATCACCAAAATCTAAACAATCACCCCTTACACGATTAACGCCAACATTCCCAACCATCAGCATGCCTAACTCACCTTCGCCCTCTGCCTCGGCACGCATAAGCCTTGCTAGCAGGGCTGTCTGGGCATCATTCGTCTTAATAACAGCGATTTTCATACCTCCTCGCTGTCAGTATATGCATGATGGTATTGTAGACATGTTCAATTTTATGAAGAAAGAAATTCACACAACAAAGGTACTACGCATATAGTAGTAATAACGACAAGTCCGTAAAAAATAATCTAAAAGCCACTCATATTAGATAACTTTTATGAAATATTGGGTAAATAGAAAAAGATATAAATAGGGGAATAGGAGATCAATGAATTGCATGTGTAGGCCGTACATGTGAGGTGATTACTTATGGAAATAGGGGTATGGTTTGGGATATTACTAAGTGCGGTGCTGGCCTTTTTACTAGGGGAGTATTATGGACAGCCGCTCCATTGGTATCTATTTATTTTAATAATAGTGATTGGTTTTTTTATTCAAACGATCATCTTAATTTTAAAAGTAAAGGACGAAAGCTCTTGAGGAAATATGAAAAAAATAAATTCAATGATTAAGGAAGTGTCATCGCAGATGGATGGCACTTTTTTATTTTATAGATAATTTTGCTTAGCCAGTATAGTAACGATATTCACAGACATACTAAGGTTGAATTTATTTTTGCTTTCATGAAGGAGCGTTACAATGCGTATTTTTAGTATGTTTGTAGCAATAATTATTAGTGCCTTTATGGCAGTCGGGATAGCAGAATACTATCATCAGCCGTATAATTGGTATTTGGTCTTTTTGATGATTCTTACCGGATTTTTTATTCATACAATCATCTTAATATTTGAAGCTGAGAATGCGGAAGAAAATGAAATTTAAAATGCGAGTCCTCACTAGGGACCCGCATTTTTTAATGTACGTATTAAACCGTTAAGAATGTAACTAATTTATCGTTATCAAGTAGATTTCCGACGAAGAATGCTCCAAACTCACCATAGCGGGCAGATACTTCATCAAAGCGCATTTCGTACACTAACTTTTTGAATTGTAAAACGTCATCAGCAAATAATGTTACGCCCCATTCGTGATCATCAAAGCCAACAGAGCCTGTAATAATTTGCTTTACTTTACCAGCATAACCTCGACCAATCATACCATGAGAACGCATTAATGATTTGCGCTCATCCATTGATAGCATGTACCAGTTATCATTCCCTTGACGGCGTTTATCCATAGGATAGAAGCACACATATTTAGAACGAGGAAGCTCAGGGTATAGACGTGCACGTACATGTGGATTTTGGTATGGATCTTCATTTGATTCACCAGCTAAATAGTTTGAAAGCTCAACAACAGATACATAAGAGTATGTAGGAATTGTAAAATCAGCAATGGCTAATTTATTAAATTCTGCTTCAAGCTCTTGTAGCTCGTCCATTGTTTCACGCAATGTCATAATCATAAAGTCAGCCTTTTGACCAACGATTGCATAGAAGGCATGAGCACCTGTTTTAGCGATATCTGCTTCATTTAATTTCTCTAAATAAGCAAGAAATTCTTCTACTGCTGCTTGACGTTCTTCTGCAGAAACGAGCTTCCATGAAGCCCAATCAATTGAGCGAAAATCATGTAAAGCGTACCATCCATCTAACGTAATTGCTGCTTCATTCATTATTGAAAACACTCCTTTATAAGTGAATATTATTCAAAATTAGTTTATCATAGTTTGTGCAAAATCCCTAAGTTCATGAATGGTTTTCACGAATTTGACACCAACTATAGATGATGTATGCTAAAGAGAAGAGATGGAATTAGAGGAGTACCGAAATGAAAAGTATTTTACAGCAGCCAATTTGGCGTTATTATGATCAATCAATTAGCGCAAAGCAGCGATCTCCATTAGAATCCTTTGCAACTGATGATACGTTGTGCCAGCTAGTGGGACAATTAGTGTCACCACCAACTGTTCGGACATGGGTTCACGAGGCATCGGTTGTGCTTGGCATCCAAGATCATCGTTTACCATATGTACAGCAGGGAATGGATTTACTAAAATCGAGAGGTTATCAACCTATCGTTCGGAATTCAGGTGGATTAGCTGTTGTCCTTGATGAAGGAGTTCTAAACATTTCCATTGTATTATCTGAACAAATGGATTCATTAAGCATAAATGACGGCTATGATGTAATGGTCGACCTTGTCAAAGGTTTATTTCCAGAGGTAGCTAAGAAGATTGAAGCCTATGAAATAGTAGGCTCATATTGCCCCGGTTCCTATGATCTAAGTATTGAAGGGAAAAAGTTTGCAGGGATTTCACAAAGACGTTTACGCCAAGGTGTAGCGGTACAAATCTATTTATGTATAGAAGGTAGCGGCTCGCAGCGTGCTGCCCTTATACGAGATTTTTACGAGAAAAGCTTACAGCAGGAAGAGACGAAATTTACATATCCACAAATCGTTCCTGAAGTCATGGCATCATTATCGGAGCTTGTCGATCCATATTTAACAGTAGAGGCAGTCGTTATTCGTCTACAGCAATACCTTCACCACTTAGGTGGAAAAGTACATCCAGAATCTTTTCATGACGAAGAGTTAACATTATACGGCTTCTATTTAAAGCGTGTTTTTGAGCGTAATGCCAAAATGCTAGAACGGCATGAATAGAGACTACTATTTAATACACATAAAAAAAGGCGATGCTGCTAATTAAGCGCATCGCCATTTTCAGGCTGGAAATTAGAACTACTTACTACGAGATTTCCGTTTTTCTCCATTTTAAAAACAGGTGCAACACGTTCTTCCTCTTCATCTAATGTAACAAGTCTTCTAGCACGATTCATAATTTGAACGAATTGTTCGTAATCTTTGCGGATTGCTCGGTTTTCTTCTTCAAGCTTTGTAATTGTTTTCTCTAGTTTTTTATTTTTCTCTGATGTTACATGAACAAGCTGTCTCCATTTTGAAGATTCATTGCCTACTTCACCAGAATGCTGTAAACGTAGTAAATAAGCTATAACAATATCAAGAGAAAGAGCAGATAGCGGAATTGATTTTCCTTCTGCTGCACTACTATTTACTGTAAACATACTAGAAGTGCGACGTCTTGCAGGAGCTCCTAACACTCGCATTCTTTCTTTTCTTTCTTTTTTAGCCTCTGCTAATTGTTCTTCATATTCTTTACGAACAACAGCATTCCAACGGAAACCACAGGCTGCAGCTGTACGATTTAACGCATCACCAGCTTCTTCAAAAGCGTTTAGCTGTGTGCTTCCCTCCGTTACGTGGCGAATGACCGCCTCTGCTAATAATTCATCATTTTCTTCTAACCAAGCATCTTGTCTGATTTTACTCATATTAAAAACCTCCACCTTTTTTGGAACTTATTATTTAAGACTAGCATGACCAATCTTTTAACCTTTTATTCATCCATGTGAAAGGAATTATGCTTGAATAGAAGGGGAAAAGTACGATACAATACCCGTTGTAGGTTTGTACGTATGCTGCATACTTAAATATGTGAAGGTCATACGTTCCATAGAGCGGGCGGATTTTGTTTTGAAAAATACTATATAGAAAGGGTTGTTGACAAAATGGCAAACGAGTTTAAAGTTTGCGATGAATGTCAGGCCGTTAACTTAAAAACGTTAATTCCAAAATTAAAGGAAATCGATCCTGATGCAACCATCGAAATTGGCTGTCATTCTTATTGTGGTCCAGGACGCAAAAAAACATTTACCTTCGTAAATAGCCGCCCTGTTGCTGCATTAACAGAAGAAGAACTAATGGAAAAGGTTTTAACAAAATTAAAGAATAAGTAAAACGAGAAAAGCTGTCTCTACTTGTTGGAGAAAGCTTTTTTGTTCATTTATTCAATAGACATTTAGAATAATTGTGAATATGATCGAAAAAGGTTGTTAGTATCTATAGAAAAAAGTGAATAAGTATGCTAGTCCTAGATTTATCGCATATAATAGAACTATAACAAAATGGGGGTGCTATACAAATGACATATGCAAACGCTAAATTACAAGAAGAAAAGGTATTTAAAGACCCTGTTCACCGTTATGTGCATGTTCGAGACCAAGTGATATGGGATTTAGTAGGTACAAGAGAATTTCAGCGTTTACGTAGAATTCGTCAGCTTGGTACCACATTTTTAGTCTTTCATGGGGCGGAACACAGCCGCTTTAGCCATTCGCTTGGTGTTTATGAAATTGTACGCCGTATAGTGGATGATATCTTTGTTGGTCGTCCAGATTGGGATGAGGGTGAACGACTTGTAGTGCTATGTGCGGCACTCCTACATGATTTAGGACATGGGCCATTCTCACATGCGTTTGAAAATGTCTTTGAGCTGGATCATGAATACTATACGAGAGAAATTTTATTGGGTGATACGGAAGTCAATGCTGTGTTGAAAAAAGTGGCAGCTGATTTCCCTGAAAAGGTATCACAAGTAATCGAAAAGACATATCCAAACAAACAAGTCATTAGCTTAATTTCAAGCCAAATTGATGCGGATCGTATGGATTATCTACAACGTGATGCTTATTTTACTGGCGTTAGTTATGGTCACTTTGATATGGAGCGGATTTTAAGAGTAATGCGTCCTCGAAAAAACCAAGTGGTCATAAAAGCTACTGGAATGCATGCAGTAGAAGATTATATTATGAGTCGCTATCAGATGTACTTACAAATTTACTTCCATCCTGTGTCACGAAGTGCAGAGGTTATTCTAAATAAAATTTTAAAACGAGTAAAACAATTGAGCTTGGAAGGCTATACATTTAAGCATGAACCTACACACTTCCTAGCATTTTTCCGTAACGCAATTACGCTTGAGGATTATCTTGCCTTAGATGAGAGTATTCTTTTTACATATTTTCAACTATGGATGCAAGAGGAAGATACTATTCTAAGTGATTTAAGTCGTCGCTTTGTTAATCGTAAGCTATTCCAATACATTGATTTAGATCCTGGAGTAGAGCTTGATAAATATCAAAAACTACAGGAACTTTTCAAAATGGCAGACTTGAACCCAGACTATTATCTTGTTCATGATACAACAGCAGATCTGCCGTATGATTTTTACAGACCTGGTGAAGAGGAAGTGCGCGTGCCGATTTTTTTAGAAATGAAAAATGGTGAACTACGTGAGCTTTCGCGTGAATCAATTATTGTTGATTCCATTTCAGGACGGATGAAGCGTGACCATAAAATATATTTCCCTTTAGATTTTTTAGAAGATGATTCAACGCATTCAACCATTAAACAGAGAATATTAACTTTGTTGAGAAGAGACGGAAAATAAAATATGAAATAGAAAGCAGTAAACACGTTCAAAAGAGCGATGTTTACTGCTTTTTTTGTATGTTTAGATGATTGTTTAGAATCTGTTCAGTCCTTGTAGTTATAATGTATCAAAAATGATAAAAGGTGGTGATGTCTGTTGTTTTAAGTATCGCAAAAGTAATGCATCTAAAATGAAATACAGGAAAGTCTATAATTTGTTAATTCCTATGTCCTATGTTAGGATACAATTTGGCTTTTATTCACAAGAATGACAAGTTAATTTCAGGGAGGAGAGCAACCATTGTTTGTGGCAGGCTTAACTGAAAATGAAAGAAAGCTATCGTCGTAGTAAACAATCAAGCTCTTTATCTATTAGAAAAGAGGAGTGTCATGAGAAAAAAATTGAACATTGCTATGCTGACCATGTTGTTAGTGTTCCAAACACTACTCAGCCCACTGTCAGTATTTGCATCTGAAGACCTTTCGACACCACCAGTCGTGAATGACAATGGTTCGGATGATGAAATGGAAAAAAATCCTTCTACACCAGTGAGCAATGATGCAGATTTGTCAGAAGATAACATAGGTGAAGAAGAGCTTTCTACAACACCGCAAGAAAATGAAAACAAGGAGCAAGATCCTGAGAGCCAAGCTCCTGAAGAAGAAAAAGTAGAGGAAGACCCCGCTAAAACTTTGCCAGTGGATAATTCACCATTGGTTCCTCAAGAAATTCCAGCTTCACTATTATCATTTGTAATGAAAATAGGTGAAAAAACAGTTGGAGCAGGTGAATTTGGTACAGAGTTAGCTCCAAATACAACAGCTAACTTCACGGTTAAATTTTCCGTGCCAATGCAAGATAGTCAAGCAGAAGCTTGGGGAGATGGGAGTTGGTTTGAATTCCAATTGCCACAGTCGTTAATTGATTTTGATGGGGCATTCGCCGGTAGCAAAACAGTAAACGGTATCACATATAATTATGTCACTACGGATAATAAAGTTCGTGTAGAGTTAAGTGGTATGGAGCCCGGCTCAGGAAGCTCTCAACCAGAGGAATTAACCGTTACATTCAATTCTGGTTTTAATAATCTTTCTGACGACATGGAGCAGGATATGGAAATTCCTGCAGCCACAGGCGGTAGTGAGATAATTAAGGTTAAATTTACTTTTTTACCTTCAACGAGCAACAAAAAGGTAAGTAAGGAGAAGCTAGGGACTCCTACACCTGCCGCAAATGGTAACCATGAGATGGAATGGCAGGTATGGGTTAATGAAGCAGGTAAATTATTAAGTAATCCAACTTTAACAGACGAGCCAACATCTCATGAAATTATGGCTAATTCCGTAAATGTTTATCAATATGAGGTCGGTCTTAATGGTGTGAGAACAGGTACAGAGAACATTGTTCTGACAAATGGTAGTTGGAGCGATATTGAAAGTACGCTGACTGGTAAGTATGCATATAAAATTACGTATAAAACGTCTGTAACATTAGAGGCGGATAAACGTGATGGTGTAGTTAACTTTAATAACAAGGTCCTATTTACTAATAATGGACAAATAGAATCTTCTAATACGGCAACGCACACCATTACGTATGGAAAAGCGCTAGATAAAAAGTTAGATAAAAATACAAACTACGAAACAAAGTGGCATATTGATTACAATCATAATTTGTTAAGTATCGATCAAACTGATGCATATATTATAGATACAATTAAAGGTCCTCACGAAATCGATGCATCAAGCATTAAGGTTTATAAAATGAATGATGCAGCTGGCAATGTGGCGACAACAGTTTCGGAAGCTAATAGAGTAACAAATGGATTTACTATTAATCATACAACTGGAAATGTTAAAAGCTTCACATTAACCTTTGATAATGATATTTCAGATGCCTATACAATTGTGTATGATGCGAACTATAGTAAACAGGATTTTTATGAAGATGAAGCAGGGCAGTTTAATAATAGTGTGACAAGCGGTACAGGTAAAGAGAAGAATATAAACTATGTACTTACTGAAAACCTATTAAAAAAATCATATACAGTTGATTTTGATAAAAAAGTAATTACATGGACGATCAACATTGTATCTGATAATCCAACTAAGCCAATTAACAACCTAACACTAACAGATACATTTACAGCCGGTGCTGCAGATGGGGTACATGAGTTAATAGATAACACTGTACAGCTTAATGATAAAGCAATTCCTTATACTCTAATTGCCGGAGATAAGAAAAAAGGCTTTACAATTTCAGGTATTAACGTCCCAGCAGGTAGTACATCAACTATCACTTATCAAACGAGTTTCGCAATTGGTGATGAGGGTACTGTACAAAAGCAAGGGTATGGAAATACAGCTGCTACAGAGTGGACAAGTGGCGGTAAATTATATGAAAAATCATCTTCTGTGAGCTATATTCCACAATCAACTACTGTTAATAATGGCAGTAAATCGGGAACGTTTAACTACTCCACGCAGCAATTTACATGGGATGTAAAAGTGAATATCAATAAAAAGGATATTAATGGAGCTATTTTAATCGATACAGTTGGTGAGGGACATAAATATTTACCGGGAACAATTGAAGTGTTACCTTTAACTAATTTAGGTGGTAGTGATACAGGCGGAACTATTGGTACTACACCGATTGACTCGAATAATTACACAATTTCAGCGGAAACAGATAAAGGCTTTACATTAACATTCAGTGATTCCTTATCAGGAGATATCAACTACCAGGCATATGTTGTTCGTTATAACACAAAGGATGACGATCATATTTTAGGTGTTGGTTCTGATACGTCTACTGATAGAGGGAATGTATATACGAATGATGCCACATTTAAAACAAAAGGTACGCAAGAATTTACGCTGGAATCTACGCCAGTAAAAATTGATGAGAATGTAGCGAACAATTTAGTGACAAAAAATAAGCCACAACAAAACGCGAGTAAAGAAACAATTACTTGGACATTAGATGTGAATAAATCTCATTCTGATTTAGGTCAAAATGTCATCTTAACAGATTTACCAGGTAATAATTTAATGCTATTGGAAAGTAGTATTCTATTAGCACCATATACAGTATCTAAAACAGGTATTCAAAATGGATCTAACTGGCAAACACCTTTGCAATTAGGGGTAACTGTCAAGTTTGATACTCAAGGTGGCTTTAGCCTCGAATTCCCTGATTTAAATCGAAAAGGGTATCAAGTACAGTATAAAACAATAGGCTTTGGTCAAATTGGTGATGCATTAGAAAATACAGCAACATTGCATTATACGGGGCAAACAAAGGCTAATCAAAAAACTGAGAGTGACTATAAGGGTAAATTTAACTTTAGTAGCTCTGAATCAGATTTTTCGTCAACACGAGGCAGTGCCAAATTCAAAAAAATTGGTATCGATTCAGCTACAGGCCAATTTAAAGAAAACTTAGCTGGTGTTGAATTCCAACTAATTAAAAAAACCGCAAAACCAAATGAATATATCATACAAACAGCTACTACAGATGCAAATGGTGAGTTCACCTTTGAAAATGTGCCGTACAATGACTATCTCATCCGTGAAGTAGCAGCACCAACTGGGTATACTAAAATGTCTGACTTTAAATTTAAGTTGGATGAAAACACGACCCTAAATAAGCAGCCAGACTTACTAACACAACTTGTCAATACGACACCAATAGTTGGTGGTAGTTGTACACAATTCGAAATAGCGATTAAGGATATTGATGGTCATTCCATTACTACAGGTACAGTTACATTAAAGGATCCCAATGGTACAGAAACAGCACCATACCAAGTAACAAATGGCAAAGTGACATTACCTAATCATTTTACAGCTGGTGAGTATACAGTCACTCATTCAGTTGAAGGTGAATTAGGAAAGGTGATAGTGAAATATGAGGGTGGTTGTAAAGCTGTAGTTCAACCAGTGCCAAAATGTGAAAACTACACAATTGTAGTGAAAGATGGTCAAGGTAATATTCGTACAAATATTTTAGAATTAACATTAAAACAAGGTACTACAGTAGTGACAAAGGTATCTCCTGACGCAGAAGGTAAGTTTATTGTTCATTCAAATGATCCTACTACTGGTGTAAAACCAGGTGAATACACAATATACGAGGGTAACCAATTTTTGGGTACAGTTACACTGACATACAAGAAAAACTGTGGTTATGAATTTACAATTATACAAGCACCCAAATGTGAAACGTTCGAACTAACAGTCAAAGATGTTGATGGAGAATTAATAGAAGATAAAACGAAAGTAACGATTAAAGATTTAGATGGCAAAACGGTAGCTACTGAAGAAACAAAGGACGGTAAAGTAGCATTAAAAGATTTAGAGCCAGGTGTTTATAGTGTATTTGATAAGGATGGCAATAAAATTGGGGAATTCTCCAGCAATATTAATTGCCAAGCAGAAGTTCAACAAACACCAGCCTGCGAGCGCTTTACAGTAGAGTTAAAGGATGAAAATAATGTCCTAATTAAGGCGGGGAAAGACGTTGTTATTAAAGATAAACAAGGTAACGTTATTTCAACAGTGATAGAAGCGGATGGTAGTATGACATTTGTTTCTAAAGATGTACCCGCAGGTAAGTATGACGTTTATGACAATAAAGTTTATTTAGGAGAAATTGTAGTTTCTTACAAACAAATTTGTAAAGTAGACTTATCAATTGCCCCAGCGTGTCTAAACTTTACATTAACGATTAACAATATGTATGGTCAGCCTCGTGAAGGTGTCAAAGTAACATTCACAGATGAAGCTGGTGTAGTAATAGAAGAAAATGGTTCAACAGAATTTACAACAAATCATATAGGGCAAATTACTATAAGTAATTCATTAATTAGGCCTGGTAAATATATTGTCAAAGAGAATGGTATTACAATCCTTGGTACAGTAACAGTAGGTAATACATGTGAGGCTAAAATTCAGCCTACGCCACCTGTAACAAATCCAACTGATCCTGATAATTCTACATCAGAGCCAGGGCAGCCGGTTGATCCAAACAAACCAAATCCAGATCCAGAGAAGCCAGTTGATCCAAACAAACCAAATCCGGATCCAGAGAAGCCAATTGATCCAAACAAACCAAATCCGGAGCCGGGGAAACCAGTTGGTCCAAACAAACCAAATCCAGATCCAAACAAGCCAGTTGATCCAAACAAACCAAAGCCAGATATTAACAAACCTACAACCCCTGGTAATGGTGGCACATCAGCACAAAATGTTATTGATCAAGGGAAACAATTACCACCGTATAATCCATCGAACGTAACTAAAGATACGTTTGATGCTTATAAAGATTTCCTGAATAAATATAGTAAGCTATCAAAAGATGAGCAGACTGAGGTGGCTCAAGCTATTGATATTAATAAAATCAAAGCGGATGCAGAGCGCTTAGAAGCACAGCTACGAGCACAAGGTAAATTACCACAAACAGATGGAGCCAATCAAACAGCTCTTGTATTTGTTGGTTTACTTCTTGTAGCTGGGTCAATATGGTTCATGCGTCGCCGTACAACAGAGGTATAATCAAAAAAGCGCCATCTTTTAGGGGAGGGCACTGAAAAAGTCTATATCTTCTCACATCACGAGGTATTTAACGAGTAAATTGTTGAATACCTCGCTTTTTTCATTTTGCACTGTGACTCTACTGTTGTTTTCCGAAGCATTCCGCTCGCTTTCCGCGGGTGAGCGCCGAGCCTCCTCCTACGCTTCGCTTCGTGCGGGGTCTCGTCTGTCTCACTTTCCCGCAGGAGTCGAGCGATGCTTCTCCAAACAACGCAATGTATCACACTATTATTTTAGTCACGCTTTCCTTTATAATAAAAGAATGAATGTGCAGGTGGTATCCCCGATGATTTCAAATCAAGAAACCCTTAATTTAAGTCTATATATGGCGATCTACGATATTGTTGTGCCAAAAGATAATATACTTCGCCAAATCAATGAACTTGTTGATTTTTCGTTCATTTTAGAAGAGTTAAAAACAAAATATTGTTTAGACAATGGACGAAATGCCATTCCTCCAACGATATTCGCTGTTAATTTGAAACGGATATTAAAGTTACTAAACGAAAATGAATAAGGAATAGAGACAAAAATAAGGCACTTCCTGTTCAAAATTGAACAAGAAGTGCCTTATTTTCAACTGAAAAAGGTTCGCTTTTATGAAAACGTAAGTTTTTCAGTGCCCTCCTTTTAGGGATCGCGCTTTTTGTGTGATTTAAAAGGTTCCTTTGGCATTTTCTAAAGAATAGCTTTGCACAAAATCTGCTTGTAAGGCTAGTCGTTTGGAGCCTTTTTCCGCGCAAGTAATTAAGGTTAACGTCGTCTGATTGGGGATATCATCCACGATGTAAACATCTGTTGCTGCAATGATTTTTTTAGTCGCTAATTGATACTCATACACATTACTCATGTCTGTGACATAAATAATATCGCCAATTTGTGCTTGATAGAGGGGACTGAATAAAATATCTTTCTCTTCAAAATAATGACCTGCCAAAGCATAGTTTCCTGTACCGAGCCGCTGATTGGGCTTCATCGTACCCGCTCCAATAGCAAGAACAGCATTGCCTACTCCCTTTAAAATAGGAAGCTGCATATGGACACTAGGCACGGCAATACTGCCGACAACAGGCATTTTGCTAGCCTTTATTTGCGCTTGGAGAACTTCGGCGATGGTCAGTGATTGCACGGCTTCGAACTCAAAATTCGCATCTAGTTGGTTGTTCCTTTTTATATCGTCAGTGCTGTACTCTACTGCATTGAATTGGTCACTCATACGTGCAATCAGCGCATTTTGAATAGGTGTGATAAATATTAGTAACAAGCCGATGATAAGCACACATAGAAGTAAGGCCAGTTTAAGTTTATTCTTTTTCATTAATCTTTGATCACATCCTAGCAATAGTAACGAAATACTGAAACGTTTAAAAATGGGTAGAGCGTTAGGCGGCTCTACCCAAGTTTAATTTATTTATCACTCAAACGAACGCCAGCAACGCCGTAATGGTTTTTTGACATTTCTTCAATAAAAACTGTTACATTTTCTGCAGGTGCATTCACTGTGCGAGAAACGGCTTCTGTTACTTCCTTTACAAGGGCACGTTTTTGTTCCTCTGTACGACCTTCAAGCATTTTAACTGTTACGTATGGCATAATATTGCCTCCTTTATAGAATAATGTTGTATAGTTAGTTTATAAGAAAGTAGTATAAACTTCTTACTTGCGTTGAGGCATACGTGCCATGATAATTGTGGCTATATGCTTCCTTTTATAATAGCAGAATGGAGGATAATTAAGTATGGCAAATGAAGAAAAACCAAAACAAAAAATGGGCTTTACTATTATAAAAAATGACCCAACTGATGGACATAAGGGGTTTGGGATTGGTTCGCTTTCGTTAGAAAATGTATCGCCAGTCATTATAGATGTGGAAGAGGGAACAGCATCTGTTGAGATTGGTGCTATGCATGCGCGTAGCGATGTGGAACGCGGAATTAAATTTACAACGGATCGTGCGGATTCAGAGGGTGGCAAGCCATATTGGCTAGTATGGGCGACAATTGATCATAAAGAGGATGGACCTTACTATGCGGGAATAACAGCTTGTGAAATGGTAGTGAACCGTGAAAAACGCCGTGGCTATAAAATTTTGGCTGATCATGTGAATAAAATGGATAAATCCATGAAGCGTCATATTATCGTAGAGCATATGGATACACCGTCTAAAAAAGTGTTAGCTACTTTCCTAGAACAACTTAATCCAGATTTGTGGGAGCGAAGTAGCGAGCAATTGCGTCAAGACTTATTTGTCGAATAGCCCTTTAATGATTGAACAAACTGTGACATTTTGCGATCGTTTTCGATATTAGGTTGAAAGTGAGTTTGAAACAAAGTAAACTTGAGGCAGAGCTTACATTTTAGTAAGCTAGGACACTTGGTTTCGCGAAAGTGATGAGCGCTATGCGGCATTTGAACAACCCAAGCCAAATGCCCCATGATGCTCATACTTCGCAAACCATAAAAAGAAAAGCTTTCTGTTCCCACGGACACGTCTCCGGGGAAGAGAAAGCTTTTCTTATTTTTCGTATACTGTTACTTTGTCGAGAGCCTTCATAACTTAAAACGTATTAGGTTTAAAAAGGTTTCCGGATGATGGTTTGTTTGTTTTTTAGTTTTTAAATATGGAGAACGGTAGCATATTCCAAAATTCTCCCCATGTATTACTGTCAAGAATGTCGAAGTTTGTACATTTCTCAGTTGGTACATCCTTAGATTCCATATAGACAAGTCGTTGTTTTGGGCATGCGTCAGTCGCTAATTTACCTGTTTCGATATCGATAACAACGCCTTCAACAGCTTTAGGCTTTTTGAAATCTTCATTTTTTGTCCCTTTATTAACAGTCTCCATAAAGTCTATCCATATTTGCTTTGTCGCTGCAGTATCTTCTTTTGTCGTTAGGTTTTTCCCTTGATCATAGCCGTTCCAGACACCGGCAGTTAGACTTGGTGTAAAACCGATAAGCCACTGGTCACTATTAGTAGACCCTGATTTTGCTGCATAAGTATGGGTCATGCGTGAGCGAATGCTTATCCCTGTGGCAGGTGAGTAATCGCTGAATACGGGGTCAAAAATACCTGTCATCATTTCTGTTAAGATAAATGCATTCTCTTTGGAAATAGCTGTCTCCGTTTTTTTTGTCACACCAGTGTTTTCGTAAATGACGTCTCCATTAGCATTTTTTATGGATACAATTGCTGTCGGAGTCGTTTGCTGTCCTTGTGATGCTAAAACATTATAAGCATTTGTCATTTCATATAGCGTAGTTTCAATCGTACCAAGTGCAATTGATAAATTATCCTTTGCACCAATGCCTACATTAAAACGGTTTGCCATATCGTGAAATTCCTTGAAGCCAATGTCCTCTAAAGTCTTTACGGCATAAATATTATCTGAGATAGCAATCGCTTGCGCCATAGTCATATCATGATCAGCAAACTGCCCATTTACATTTTTAGGGGCATACGTTCCTCGTCCATTATCATAGGTAAAAGTTGTTTCACCTACATCTAAAAAAGTAAGCGGAGTGTACCCATTTTCTAAAGCCGCTGCATATAAAATAGGCTTGATGGTAGACCCTGGCTGACGTTTTGCCTGTGTCACACGGTTAAATGAACTTACTGCATAGTCACGACCACCTACTAATGCTGTTACAGCCCCAGTTTTAGATTCCATACTAACAAAGGCTGTTTGAAGATCGTCAGCAGGCATGTTTTTTGCCACTGCTTCTTCGGCTGCTTTTTGATGTTCAAGATTCAAGGTTGTTTGAATCGTCCAGCCACCCTCACTAATATCCAGATTTTTTGATTTTAAAATTTCACTAGCTTCTTGCCAGGCAACATCTAGGAAATAAGGGGCAACAGATTTGGTTGCTACCCAACTGTCATTTTTCAATACAAGTTGTTCATTTTCAGCACGTGTTTTTTCTTCTTGTGAAATAGCTCCTTGATCTGCCATAAGCTTTAAAATAACGTGTTGGCGATTTGTAGCTTTGTCCAAATTAGCAATTGGCGAATAGATACTTGGACCCTTTGGTACACCGGTTAACATGGCTGCCTCTGCAAGCGTTAAATCACGAGCAGACTTGCCAAAGTAAAATCGACTGGCCGCTTCAACCCCGTACATGCCATGACCGTAATAAACCGTATTTAAATAACCTTCTAATATTTCATCCTTATCATAAAAAACTTCTAATCTATAAGCATACAGAGCTTCATTTAATTTACGTGTCCAAGATTTCTCATGAGAAAGATAAAGGTTACGCGCATATTGCTGAGTAATTGTACTAGCTCCTTGTACTTTTCCTCCAGCTTTAATATCCACTAAAATCGCACCAGCAATACGAGAATAGTCAAAGCCACCATGTTTATAAAAATCTTTATCTTCAACAGCTACTACTGCTTCTTTTAAAAAAGGTGACATCTCATCGAGACCAACCCAATAACGTCTTTGATTTGTAAAGTGGTCTCCAATTTGGTTCTCATTTTCATCTAAGAAAATGGAGGCTTTCGGTACGGTTAAAGGCGGTGCACCAGCCACTTGAACATAGATGCGGAGTGCTACAAATGCTACGACAATTGCAGTTGCAAAGGCGACAAAATAAGTAAGTGATTTCCGTGTGCGCTTTACACGCTTTTGCTTTCGATGATAGCTTTTTCGTTTCATCCGACTTTCACCTCGTTTTCTCACAACTTCGAACTTACCGTTAGTATGTGTTCGAACATTCATCTTTAATCGAAATTCTACCTAAAAACTATTGCACTTTATTCAAAAACATCTATACTTTTTTTGTACTACTTGAAACGTTGGCATTCGACAAGAAAAACATACTTTGTAGATTTTAATCGAAATTTGCTAGACGTTCCAATAATGTATACGAGGATAAAAGGATACAGGTTTCATTACAATCCTGTAAGCCATCATAGATGGACTTTAAGATATGTTGTTTTTTAAAATAATATTTTATTTATAGCGGAGGTCTAGCAATGAGATTTGATGAAGCGTATTCAGGAAATGTATTTATAAAAAGTCATCCTACATATGAGGATGCTCAGGCAGTTATTTATGGTATGCCGATGGATTGGACAGTTAGTTACCGTCCAGGTTCACGATTTGGCCCACAACGTATCCGTGAGGTATCTATCGGTCTCGAAGAGTACAGCCCATATTTAGATCGTGAGCTTGAGGAAGTAAAGTATTTTGATGCAGGTGATATTCCACTACCATTTGGGAATGCACAACGTTCATTAGATGAAATTGAAAAATTTATTGAAAAATTACTAGCTGATGGCAAAATCCCTGTTGGTATGGGAGGAGAACATTTAGTGTCTTGGCCTGTCATGAAAGCAGTATCTGCTAAATATGATGACCTAGCTATCATACACTTTGATGCTCACACAGATTTACGAGTAGAGTATGAGGGAGAGCCACTATCACACTCAACGCCAATTCGAAAAATTGCCGAACATATCGGACCTAAAAATGTATATTCATTTGGTATTCGTTCAGGAATGAAAGAGGAATTTGAATGGGCGAAGGAAAACGGTATGCATATTTCTAAATTTGAAGTATTAGAGCCGTTAAAGGAAGTTCTTCCAACGCTGGAGGGGCGTAATGTTTACGTAACGATCGATATCGACGTGTTAGATCCAGCTCACGCACCGGGAACTGGCACAGTTGATTGCGGTGGTATTACTGCGAAAGAATTATTAGCTTCCATTCATGCCATTGCAGCAAGCGGCGTAAATGTTGTAGGCTTTGATCTAGTGGAAGTAGCACCTATTTATGACACATCTGAAATGACAGCTAACACAGCTTCTAAGCTATTGCGTGAAATGATACTAGGCTGGGTAAAATAAGTTTAATAAACATGATTAGATGGGGGTAGCTATGGCTAGCCCCATTTTTTTAGTCTTTTTAAAAAAAGGTAAGGTATTATTTGACTCAATATTCACAATACGAATATAATTTTTTGTATATAAAAAGGGAAGGAGGGGTATTGTGATTTGGTCTCTTCTCATGAATGATATATTTATTTTTATGAGTACAATGGAATATTTTTGGCTATTGGCTTCGTTCGTTTTAACCGTTCTCTGTGTTAATGTACAGCTATATTTCGCCAATAAATTCATGGTTCAAGACATACAAGATGAAGAAATTGAAGTAGATTATGACATCACTAATACTTGGACTCCACCTTTGCTAACGTGGTTCGTTCTATGTATAAGAACGTCAGAAAACAATGAGGAAGAAAGTGTGTCTCCTAGTTTGATGTAAACTTTAAAACTAGGAGGAGAATCATTGTTTACTTTTTTAACACAACCAATTATTTATTTCATTCATTTTATCCATTCTTTTACAGGAAGCTATGCAATAGGTGTTATTAGTATCACGATTGCAGTGAGAGCAATACTTATGCCGCTTTTTATTAAATCGGCCAAGCACCAAAAACATTCAAAAGAATTAATGAAATCCATTAAACCTGAACTAGATGTGCTTACTGCTAAATTAAAGAATAGTCATGACGAATCTGAAAAAATAATGGTGCAACAAAAAATACAAGAATTAACGTCAGATTCATTGAAAAGCTCATTATTAGGTTGTTTACCAATCATCATTCAATTGCCTGTGTTATTTTCACTGTACTATGCGATTAAGCTAGATACAGTGATTGCCAGTGAAAATTTCCTTTGGATGAATTTGGGTACAATGGATATCGGGATTTCAATAATCGCTTGTGTCATGTACTTCATGCAAAGCTGGCTCTCGTTAGATAAAAATCAACCGATAAATATGAAGATTATGATGTTCATTAATCCCATAATGATTCTTATTTTTAGTTTGTTTAATCCAGCGATTATTCCTATATATTGGACAGTAAGTGCTTTATTATTAACGGTTCAGCAATTAATTATTAAAAAATGGTATAGATAAATGGCAAAAATCCTCTCTTCATTCGAAGGGAGGGTTTTTTTATTGCTCAATTATCCGTAGTAGTTACGTTCTAGTTGACTTCTATCTTGAAAAAACAATGGTATTCATCCTATAATAAAAAGGTTATAGTAAAAGACTAAAAAGGGAGCGTCCGTTATGGCGAACGAAATAAGATCGCAAGTAAACATTACGCTCATTTCTACGATTCGCCCAAGTGATGGAGAATCCGAAAGCTATGAAATGCGGCTCAAAGGGCAGCTACTTGAAAAAGCAGGAAGCTTGTATTTGAAATATGATGAGGTGCAGGAGGATAAAACCATCCGCACGACTATGAAATTAGGCCATGAGAAAGCACTTATTATGCGTGCTGGAGCTGTCAGTATGCGGTTACCACTGAACATAATTGAACAGCAAAAAGGGCATTATGAAGGTGAGTTTGGCTCCATGCCACTCGTGATCGACACGAAGAAAATGTCGTTTACGAACAGGGCAGTAAGCGGAGATTTCCATGTACAGTACGATTTACTAATGGGTGGGCAATCTGTTGGCAATTATACATTAGATATTACATTTACGGAGGTACAATGATGAACGCAGTAGAACAAGTACAACAGGCTATAAAAGCAGCGTTGGCTCAAGCCGTGAAAAAGGCAGGCTTAGTGGACGCTGACACAGAATTATCAATTCACCTGGAAACACCAAAGGATAAAGCAAATGGTGACTATGCAACAAACATTGCTATGCAATTAACAAAGTTAGCGAAGAAGCCACCTCGTGCAATTGCGGAAGCTATTTTAGAAAATCTGGATACTGAAGGAACAGATATTGAGAAAATTGATATTGCTGGTCCTGGTTTCATGAATATCACAGTGCGTAAAGATTTCCTAACAGGGGTAGTTACACAGGTTCTGGAGCAAGGCGCAGACTATGGTCGTTCAAATGCAGGCGCAGGGGAGAAGATTCAAATAGAATTCGTTTCCGCTAACCCTACAGGAGATCTTCATTTAGGACATGCGCGTGGGGCATCTGTTGGAGACTCATTATGTAATGTATTAGATATGGCTGGCTACAGTGTCTCTCGTGAGTACTATATTAATGATGCAGGGAACCAAATTAATAACCTTGCATACTCATTAGAAGCACGTTATAAGCAGGCATTAGGAATGGATGCCGAAATGCCAGAAGACGGCTACCATGGCCCGGATATTATTGAAATTGCTGGAAAGCTAGCAAAAGAGCATGGTGATGCAATCCTAACTAAATCAGATGAAGAACGTTTTGCATTCTTCCGTCAGCATGGTTTAGCGTTAGAATTAGATAAATTAAAAACAGACCTAGCAAACTTCCGTGTAAACTTTGATGTTTGGTATTCTGAAACATCTCTATATGAAAACGGAAAAATTGAAGTGGCATTAGATAAATTAAAAGCAAATGGTCATGTGTTTGAAGAGGATGGCGCTACATGGTTCCGTTCAACAACTTTTGGTGATGATAAAGACCGTGTATTAATTAAAAACGATGGTTCGTTCACATATTTAACGCCAGATATCGCCTATCATGAGGATAAAATTGTCCGTGGCTTTGATAAATTAATTAATATTTGGGGAGCGGACCATCACGGCTATATTCCACGTATGAAGGCTGCCATTCAAGCATTAGGCTATGATCGTGATACATTAGAAGTAGAAGTAATTCAAATGGTTCAGCTTTATAAAAACGGTGAAAAATTCAAAATGTCTAAACGTACAGGCAATGCGGTAACAATGCGCGAGCTTGTAGAAGAAGTTGGTTTAGATGCAGTTCGCTACTTCTTCGTAAAAACAGCAGGCGATTCTCATATGGACTTTGACCTTGACCTTGCCGTATCGCAATCTAATGAAAACCCAGTGTATTATGCACAATATGCACATGCACGTATTTCATCAATTTTACGCTCTGCCAATGAACAAGGTTTTGCTGCTACAAGTGAAAACCTAAACCTATTAACAGCTGAAAAGGAAATTGATTTATTGAAAAAAATTGGCGATTTCCCACAAGTGGTAGCTGACGCGGCTAAACATCGTACACCACACCGTATCGCAAATTATATTCAAGAAACAGCAGCAGCTTTCCATAGTTTCTATAATGCAGAAAAAGTATTAGATGCTTCAAACAAAGAGCTAACAGAAGCTCGCTTAGCATTAATTACTGCCGTTCGTACAACAATTGCTAATGCGCTTCGTTTAATCGGCGTGTCAGCACCAGAAAAAATGTAATAGTCTATCTTAGCCCCTAACAGGAAAAGTGTTGGGGGCTTTTTTATGGATAGAAAGCGGGTTTACACATTAAAAAATGGTAGTGAGTGATACGGGATTATTGGCTAATCATTAAAATTTCTGCTTCAAACCATATTTTTCTGTTAATTTCGAAAATTTTGTTGAAGTTTACGTTAACGTCAATGGTATACTGTTGCCAATCAGGAAGGGGGAGACGATTATGAAGACGATTCAAGAGGTGGCTAAGGAGTTCGATGTGTCCACGCGTACAATTCGTTATTATGAGGAGCTTGGGCTTCTTTGTCCTCAACGTTCATCTACGAATCAACGAACCTTTTCAAAAAAAGAATTTGCGAAGCTCAAGCTTATTTTTAGAGGAAAGCGTTACGGCTTTTCACTGGAGGAGATCAAGGAAATGGTATTACTTTTTGATTTTGATCGCTCAGGAATTCAGCAATTGGAGCGAACCGTTGAATACGGAGAGCAAAAGATTCAGGAGATTGATAGGAAAATAGCTGAGCTTACGCAAATGAGAAATGAATTACAACAAATGCATGGCATGTTTAATGAAAAATTAACGACTTTAAGGGGAGAGATGCACGATGAATAGTTCCGATTTATTAGCACGTAATGCCCGTAAGTATCCAACAAAGGAAGCCGTTATTTGTCATGGTAGAAGAGTGACCTATTATGATTTAGATGAGCAAGCGACTCGTTTTAGTCATGCCTTATTAGAACAGGGTGTAAGGCAGGGAGATAAAGTTCTGATTTTTATGCCTAACGTTGTAGAGTTTGTCGTAAGCTATTTTGCTATTCAGCGAATGGGTGCTATTGTCGTCCCAGTCAATGCTAAGTTTACATTACAAGAAGTAGAGTATGTGGCACAGCATGCTGAGGCAAAGGCGATTATTGCTCATGAAGCCATTTTTGCGGCAGTCCAGCATATTGCCGGAATCCCGTTAAAAATTAAAACAGGACAACAAGTAACTGGCTGGCTTCATTTTGAAACAATCATTCAAAGTGCCAGTGCCCAAACGATTGAATGTCAGTTGAACGAGGATGATGCTTCGACTATTTTGTACACATCAGGTACAACTGGGAATCCAAAGGGCGTATTGTTTAGCTATCGTAATATTTTAACGGTTGCGCAAATGATTGCGGTTGAAATGGAGGTCAAGCCTGAAAGCCGTATATTGCTAATGATGCCATTAACTCATTCGGCTCCATTGCATTTATTTTTAATGGCAGGTGTTTTTGTAGGCTCTACAAATGTGTTAACGCCAACTTTTACACCAGACTTATTAATAGATTCCATTGAAAAAGAAAAAACGACCCATTTCTTTGGCGCACCTGTTGCTTATTTATTAACAGCACAGTTGCCAAGATTGCAATCAGCTGATTTGTCCTCCATGAAATGGTGGGTGTATGGAGGTGCACCTTTATCTGAAAATGAGGTTCGGTTCATTCAACAGTCCTTCCGCACAACTAATTTAACATGTGTATATGGATTAACAGAGGCGGGACCAAGTGGATCATTGTTATTTGGCAAGGAGCATGAAGGAAAGGCTGGGAGTATTGGACAGCGAGCACCTTTAGGTACAGAGATACGTATTGTTAACGACAGTGGCGAAGATGTACCAGCAGGAGAAGTAGGGGAGATCGTTTTATTTGGTGAGGGTAATATGCTTGGCTACTACAGAGATGAAGCGGCAACCAATGCGGCCTTTATAGACGGTTGGTTAAAAACAGGAGATCTAGCTCGTAAGGATGAAGATGGCTTTATTTGGATTGTTGATCGAAAAAAAGATGTGATTATTTCGGGTGGGGTCAATATTTATCCGAAAGAAATTGAAGATTGCCTTTTAAGCTTTGAGGGAATATTTGAGGCGGCAGTGGTTGGTGTTCCACATCCACAATGGGGAGAGACAGTGAAGGCTGTGTATTCCGCTAAACAGGATATTGATGAAGAGGCTCTAAAAGATTATTTAGAGGGACAGCTTGCTAAGTATAAAATACCGCGTATTTTTGAAAAAGTGGAAGCGCTACCAAGGAATGCGTCAGGCAAAATTTTAAAACAATTTTTGAAAGGACAAGAGGTGAGATAGTATGAGAGTTTTACAACAGGAAATAGCAGGCACAAGCAATTTTTTTACAGATAATGATACGCTTCAAAAGGTGTTGGAAATGATGCTGGATAAAGAATTTTTATCTTATGCGCATCGGGAATTGACGGACTTTGGTGAGCTATGTGCGGGTGCTATAGACGTGAGGGCGAAACATACTGATCGACAAGGAGAGCCTCGCCTTCAAAGATATAATGCCTACGGTGAAGAGGTTTCAGAGATATGGGTCAATGACGGCTACAAAAAAACAATCGAAGAGACATATAATACGGGGATTGTTGGCTATGTGCATAAAGATATTCCCCAACTAGGTCACAAAGGGAATTATGTCTATAGTTTTGCGCAAGGTTATTTACTGTCACATGCGGAGCCCGGTTTTTATTGCCCTGTGACATTAACGATGGCTACTGCCTATTTATTAGACCATTATGCAGAGGAAGAAGTTAAGAAGCGCTTTTTACCGCATGTTTGTGCAACAGGCGATAGGGAGCTATATGAGGGAGCGACATTTTTAACGGAACGACAAGGAGGCTCAGATGTTGGTGCGAATGTAGTAGAAGCAAAACTTGTGGGGAATGAATACCGCCTCTATGGTGAAAAGTATTTCGCCTCCAATGCAGGGATGTGTGGGGTTGCAATGGTATTGGCACGAATAGAGGGTGCACAAGCAGGCTCTAAAGGATTAACTCTTTTTGCTGTTCCATGGCGTAATGAAGATGGATCGGCTAACCATCTTCGTATTCGACGACTAAAAGATAAATTAGGTGTGAAAGCCGTTCCATCTGGTGAGGTTGAGTTTGATGGAGCACTCGCGTATGTAGTTGGTGATCACAATAAAGGGATTTATTATATGCTGGAGGCTCTTAATTTATCAAGAATTTGTAATGCTGTGGCATCTATTGGCATTATGCGCCGTGGCTTCTTAGAGGCGAAGCATTATGTGTCAAATCGATATGCATTTGGTAAACCTTTAACACAGTATCCTATGATCCAGGATACATTGGGTAAATATGCCGCTAAGCTGCATGTAGAAGTAGCTACGATTTTTGATCTTATTCAATTATACGATAAAGTGACAAGTGGTCAGGGAACAGAGCAAGACACCATCATGAACCGTTTATATATTGCCATTATGAAAAAGGAAACGGCAGAGCAGGCGGTCCATTATGCAAGTGAAGCAATTGAGCTACATGGCGGGAATGGCTATATTGAGGACTTTGTAACACCACGCTTATTGAGAGATGCGCAAGTGCTGACGGTATGGGAGGGTACGGCTAATATACTAGCTTTGGAGCTTATTCGCTTAGTGGATAAATACAGGGCACATGAATTGTTTGTTCAAGAGATGAGCGAGCGATTAGAAGTATTAACAGACCATTCATTAGTGAAAATCGTTCAAGAGCAATTAACTAAACTATCGGCAACCTTACAAATTTTTAGTACTCTCGATGAAGCGACAAAAACGTTTGAAGCAAAGGATGTTGCCAAAAAAATGGCCCAATTATATGAAAGTGTCGTAGCCGTTGAGTGGGCACAGAAATTTGGTGGGAAATATGACAAACTAGCGGATGTTTATTTAGAGCAAACTTGGTCATTACGAACGATCGGTGCTCCGATGAAAACCGTACAGTATTTTGCTGAAATCGTCTAATAACCCTTGGAGTCGCCTTGATATAGAGGCGACTTTTTTTAATTTCATGTATAATAAAATCAACTGAATAGTATAAAGGTTCTTTACTTATGTAAAGTGAAAAGGGAAATCAGTG
Organism: Lysinibacillus sp. GW247-5R2A; assembly: GCF_059424475.1. Taxonomy (NCBI): domain Bacteria; kingdom Bacillati; phylum Bacillota; class Bacilli; order Caryophanales; family Bacillaceae; genus Lysinibacillus; species Lysinibacillus sp. GW247-5R2A. The sequence continues at coordinate 75,734 of NZ_JBWKZL010000013.1, forward strand.
TAATTCCGATGCGGTCCCGCCACTGTAAGTGTGAGTTTTTTCAAATGATGCCACTGAAGATTTCGGGAAGGCTTGAAAAAACGTAATGAGCACAAGCCAGGAGACCTGCCTTTATAGCATAGACATGACAGCCTACGAGGATAGGATGGTGGATTTTGTATCAGTTTTTTGGTGCGATTTTGACCCCTCATCATTCGAAGATGAGGGGTCTTATTTTGATGGAGGAATATTTCTAACACATGAACGCACAAATCAACGAAGGAGGATTCACATGAAGAAATTTTGGAAAATAGGGGTATCGGCATTTTTAACGATAGGGTTGCTAGCGGCTTGTGGACAAGAGGCGCAAAAAGACAATTCCACACCTACAGAAGAGCAAACACAACAAGAGACATCTAAAACGGAAGCAGCAACATTCCCTATGACTATAACGGATGCTATTGGGAAGGATATTACACTAGAGGCTCCTCCTGAAAAAATAGTGTCACTAATTCCAAGTAATACAGAAATATTGTTTGGCCTAGGTTTAAAGGATGAAATCGTAGGGGTTACTGACAACGACGATTATCCACCAGAGGTAGCTGAAAAGGATAAGGTTGGTGGCATGGAATACAATATTGAACAAATTATTGCCTTAGAGCCAGATATCGTTTTTGCACATGAATCTAGCATGTCTCTTTCGGAATCGGCCATAGCACAGCTAGAATCGGCGGGCGTGAAAGTATTTGTTGTGAAAAATGCCCAAGATTTTAATGAAACCTATACAACGATTGAACAGCTTGGGCGTGCTACAGGGAAATTATCAGAAGCTGAAAAAATCATTGCTGACATGAAGGCGAAAGTGGATGAGGTTCAAGGGAAAGTGAAAGACGTTGAACCTAAGAACGTTTTTGTAGAAGCCTCTGATGAACCTAATATTTATACAGCTGGTCAAGGCACATTTATGAACGCAATGCTGGAGATGATCCATGCAAAAAATGTAGCAGCAGACGGTGATAATTGGTATGAAATTGGTGCAGAACAAATTATCACAAAAAATCCAGATGTCATCGTGGTGACATATAGTTATGTACCTGATATTTTAACAAAAATACCAAAGCGTGCAGGTTTCGAGACAATTAATGCAGTAAAAAATAATGCTATTGTGCAAGTAGATGAAAGCACAACAAGCCGTCAGGGACCACGTTTGGCGGATGGCCTTGAGGAATTAGCAAAAGCTATCTACCCTGAGGTATTTAAGTGAAAAAAGTAGCAACAGCCTATGTATTAACATGTACGCTTCTTATCATTAGCATCTGGTGTGGCGTCGCTATAGGCTCTGTTCATATTCCGATAGAAGTACTGTGGAATCAATCAGTTGATGAAACAGCTGCCAATATCTTTTGGAAAATTCGCTTGCCCCGTGTGCTTTTAGCGGGGCTAGTAGGAGCTTCTCTCGCCATTGCGGGAGCGGCTTTCCAAGGCTTGCTCAAAAATCCATTAGCAGATCCATATACATTAGGTATTTCATCGGGTGCTTCTGTCGGCGCAGTCATGACAATCTTTTTTAATATTTCTATACCTGTTGTAGGTTTGTATGCCTTACCTACCTTTAGCATGATAGGTGCGATTATTACAATGGTGATTGTGATGAGCTTTGCTAGAGTAGTGGACCGTTCTTTAAAGATGGAAACACTGATTTTAACAGGTGTTATCTTTAGTTCCTTTTTAGGATCGTTAATTTCGTTAATGATTGCTTTATCGGGAGAGGAGCTGCGCCAAGTAATCGGCTGGCTACTCGGTTCTGTTTCTATGCGTGGTTGGCCGTATGTTCAAATGATTATTCCGTTTGTCATTGTTGGTTCCCTTATGCTGTGGACACAGAGACGTGAGCTTAATGTTCTGTTATATGGGGAAGAAAGAGCGAAGCATTTAGGTGTTAATGTAAAGCGAAGTAAGTATTTGATTTTAGTAGGTGGCTCCATGCTAACTGGAGCAGCAGTTGCTGTTTCAGGCACAATTGGCTTTGTAGGGTTAGTTGTACCGCATATGACAAGAATGATTTGGGGTTCTGATCACCGTCATTTACTCCCACTATCATTTTTTAATGGGGCAACATTACTTATTATTTGTGATTTAGTGGCAAGAACCATTATCTTGCCAAGGGAACTGCCTATTGGTGTCATTACGGCATTTATTGGAGCGCCTGTTTTTTCCTATATTTTTTATAAGCAACGAAGGGGCAAGGGGGTACGGGCGTGATTGTTGTTGAACATCTATCAGGTGGTTATGAAGACGTACCGATCGTCAAGGATATAAGCTTTACAGTTGAAAAGGGAAAGATTCTTGGCATTTTAGGGCCAAATGGTAGTGGGAAATCAACATTATTAAAGGTAATGAGTGGTATTCTACCAGCAGTTGAGGGCATGATTTCTATTGATGGACAAAGCATTCTTTCCTACAATGCCCGTGCTTTAGCAAAAAAAATGGCTGTTTTACCACAGCTCCATGCGAATGCTTTTTCAAACAGTGTAAGAGAAGCTATTTCGCTTGGACGTTATCCACATCAATCAGGGTTTTTTTCAAGTTGGTCTGAGCAAGATGAGCAAGCAGTTCAACATGCAATGCTGCAAACAGGCATAAAACGTTATGAGCATACACCGATGGAATTTTTATCGGGTGGTGAACAGCAACGAGTTTTTGTTGCACAGGCCCTTGCTCAAACTGCGGAAATTTTACTGCTAGATGAACCAACAAATCATTTAGATATTGCCCATCAGCGGCAAATTTTAGATATGGTGCGGAAGGAAGCTGTAGAGTGTGGTTTAACGGTAGTGATGGTATTACATGATATGAATTTAGCCTCTCTCTATTGTGATGAATTATTGCTCATGGAAAGTGGACAAATGAGAGCTTTCGGGGCACCACATGAAGTATTAATTGCTTCTCAGATTGAAGAAATTTATCAAGCACGAGTAGCTACTTATGCTCATCCAGAAATTCCTAAGCCGCAAATTACAATGATGCCTGCAGCAAGTGACTATCAACAGCGAGCTGTAATAAAAAAAGAACATTTTAAAATAACGGAACACTTTATTCAGCTTCAATCAGAGATTCCTATAAAAACGGTATCGTCTGCTGTCCATAACCCTGGAATTGGATGGCATAATTGTTTGTTAAACCGCTCAGTTCCTAGTGATTATGTGATTAGTGATGTAAAGAGAGAGGTTAATGAATTTTTGCAAAGAAACCATTTTTCGCCTACGAATACAGTTGTCATGCTGACAGCAGTGCCAACAGCTCTTGTGGCAATCAATGAATTTTCTGCACCATTTGGCAGTGTAATAGTAGCTGTTACTGCTGGTGTAGGGAATGCAGTAGATGTTTCTCGTGTGCACGAAAGGCAGGATGAACCATATATTGGTACTATAAATACATGGGTAATTATCAACGGCTGTTTATCGGAGGAAGCATTTTTTCAGGCCATGATGACAGCTACAGAAGCGAAAACGAAGGCTATGCAATCAGAAAATATTCGTGATGAGCGTAGTGGAACAATTGCTACAGGTACTGCTACAGATAGCCTTTTAATTGCAGCAACTCAAAAAGGGACAGAAATGTTATATGGTGGTCCCATTACGGAAGTTGGTAAAATGATTGCAAAGGGTGTTTTTGAAACTACGGTTCAGGCTATCAGAAATTACAAAAATCAATTTTAGGAGATGAGCGAAATGAAGCTGTACACAAAAACAGGGGATACGGGTAAAACAAGTCTTATAGGAGGACGCGTTGATAAAGATAGTTTACGTGTTGAAACGTATGGGGCTATTGATGAATTAAATTCTTTTATTGGTAAAGCTGTAAGTGAATTAGATCCAGCACTATTCAAGGATATTTTAACGGATTTAGAAACTATTCAACATGAACTATTCGATGCTGGTGGTGATCTAGCCAACGTGATGAAAGAACGACATTATAAGCTAACTGAACAACCAATTGAGGTGCTAGAGGCTCGTATTGATGCACTTTCAGATGAAGCGCCACCATTACAACGTTTTATTTTGCCAGGAGGGGCACCAGCAGCTGCAACTTTACACATTGCGCGTACGGTTGCTCGGCGAGCAGAGCGTGAAATGGTGACACTTATGAAAGAAGTTGAAGATGTGCCAAAAGTTGTACAAAAATATTTAAATCGATTATCAGATTATTTATTTGCAGCTGCACGTGTAGTAAATGCTCGATTACATGTTGCGGATGTTGAATATATTCGCAGTGGAAATGTTTTTAAAAAATAAAATTTAGTTTTCTACAGAAAGTAAAAAAATGCTACTTTGAAAAAATTCAGGGTGGCTTTTTTTCTTGTAAAATGTAAGAATATAAAATTATCAGAAATATTTCCGTTTTATGTTGACTGAATGCTCACTCATTTATTAGAATAGGAATATAATATTGAAGTGATGAACATTTCCGTATGAGCTAGCAAATTTATCACAAAGAGAGAAAAATTACGACAAACGAGGGGGGACCAACCATGAGTCCATTATTAATTGCTAACATTGTCTTAACAGTCGTGGTTGTACTTTATGCAGTAGGATTGTTCTTCTATCTGTTGAAAACACGCTATAAGTATGTGCAATTGGGGAAAAAGGTTGAGTTTGATGAAAGTGTAAAAGAACGACTTCGCTATATTATGGTCAATGTATTTGGCCAAAACAAGCTATTAAAAGATCCAAAGAGTGGTTTAATCCATGTAATGTTTTTCTATGGATTTTTAATGGTACAGCTAGGGGCGATTGATTTAATTTGGAAAGGATTAGCACCAGGCTCACATTTACCGCTTGGTATTTTCTATGGTGTCTTTACATTCTTCCAAGAACTTGTGGTCTTAATGATTTTGGTAGCGGTTGTCTGGGCATTTTACCGCCGCTATGTTGAAAAGCTAGTACGTTTAAAGCGTGGATGGAAAAACGGTCTTGTATTAATTTTCATTGGTGGCTTAATGGTATCGACGTTACTTGCGAATGGTATGGGATTAATTTGGCATGGAGAGGGATTAACCTATACAGAACCAGTAGCTTCTAGTATTGCTGCTATTTTTGGTTTCCTACCTGCGTCAGTAGCTGCTGGTGTGTTTTATGTCATGTGGTGGGCACATTTATTAATTCTCTTAACATTCCTTGTGTATGTACCACAATCTAAACATTTCCATTTAATTGTAAGCCCGCTTAATGTTTACATGAATCGTTTAGACCGAACAGGCACTTTAACACCGATTGATTTTGAGGCATTAGAAAATGCTGAAAGTGAAGACGATATGCCTTCTATTGGGGTGGGACGCATACAGGACTTCACACAAAAACAAATGCTCGATCTGTATTCTTGTGTAGAATGTGGACGTTGTACAAACATGTGTCCAGCTACAGGGACAGGAAAAATGCTGTCTCCTATGGATTTAATCGTGAAATTACGAGATCATTTAACATTTACAGGAGCTGTTGTCACAAAGCAAAAGCCTTGGGTACCTTATCAATTCTTTGCCAATACAAAGGGTAATCAGCTTGCGCTGGCAGCTGGGGCTGAAGGTGCAGTGATTGAAGATATCTACAGTCCATCTTTAATTGGTGATGTGATTACAGAGGAAGAGATTTGGGCTTGTACGACTTGTCGTAACTGTGAAGATCAATGTCCAGTAATGAACGAGCATGTTGATAAAATTATTGATTTACGTCGTTATTTAACAATGACAGAGGGGAAAGTAAATCCTGATGCGCAACGTGCGATGACGAATATCGAGAGACAAGGAAATCCTTGGGGATTAAATCGTAAAGAAAAAGAAAATTGGCGTGATTTAGACCCAACAATCCATATACCAACAGTAAAAGAATTGAAAAAGTCTGGGGAGGAAATGGAATACCTTTTATGGGTTGGGTCAATGGGAGCATTTGATAACCGCTCTCAAAAAATTGCATTAGCATTCTGTCGTCTATTAAACGAAGCGGGTGTGAAGTTTGCAATTTTAGGAAATAAAGAGAAGAACTCTGGGGATACGCCACGTCGTTTAGGAAATGAATTTTTATTCCAAGAGCTTGCTACAGCAAATATTGATGAGTTCGTTAAAAATGACGTGAAAAAAATTGTTACAATTGATCCTCATGCATACAATATCTTTAAAAATGAGTACCAGGATTTTGGTTGGAAAGGCGAAGTATATCACCATACTGAATTATTAAATCAGTTAATTGAAGAAAATCGTCTAGCATTAAATTACGAGGTACATGAAACAATTGTTTTCCATGATTCATGTTATTTAGGTCGTTACAATGATGTCTATGATGCACCACGAGAAATTTTGCGTGGCATTCCAGGAGTGAAGTTAGTTGAAATGGAACGTAATCGAGAATCAGCCATGTGCTGTGGTGCCGGTGGCGGTCTCATGTGGATGGAAGAGCATGTCGGCAATCGCATTAACGTAGCTCGTACAGAACAGGCTTTAGCAACTAATGCATCAGTTATTTCATCTGGCTGTCCTTACTGCTTAACAATGCTGGAGGATGGTACAAAGGCTAAAGAAGTGGAAGACTCGATTGGCACATTCGATGTAGCAGAGTTATTGGAGCGTTCAGTATTTGGGGAAAAAGTAAAGGTTGTCGACAACTCTCCTGAGGAAGTAGAAGAAACTATGGAAGAAGTTGTGATGACAGTAGAAAATACAAAACAAAACGAGAATAGTGAAATAAGCGCAGAAAAATGATTGCTATTGTAGAAATATTTTAGTTATCTGAAAAATATAAATTGCACAATAAAAAATTGTTTTGTAGAATAAGATTAAATGGAAATGGGAGTTGAAATGAAAACTCCCATTTTTCATCGATAGAAGTCGAGCGAGCGTTCAGTCAATAAAATGCTTCGCTACTTCATCGAGAACGTAAAACAAAAGGGGTGTTTTACTTGAATAGAGCAGTAATTTTAGCAGGAGCAAGAACGGCATTTGGTAAATTTGGTGGTTCTTTATCGACAGTACATGCAAGTGATTTAGGTGCCATTGCAATTAAGGGTGCATTAGAGAAAGCCAATATGGGACTTGATGAAGTCGATGAGGTAATTTTAGGCTCGGTTTTACAAGGGGGACAGGGACAAATTCCTTCTCGACAAGCAGCAATAAAGGCTAATTTGCCAATAGGGGTAAAAACAGAAACGATTAATAAAGTCTGTGCGTCGGGGATGCGTGCAGTGACATTAGCAGATCAACTGATTCGTTTAGGGGACGAAGAGGTAATTGTAGCTGGTGGAATGGAGTCCATGTCTAATGCACCATACTATTTGTTAAATGGTCGAACGGGCTTACGAATGGGTGATTCAACGATGGTTGATGGCATGCTTTATGACGGTTTAACATGTGCTTTTGATTCAGCAAGACCACATATGGGCAGCTATGGTAACTCGACAGCTAAAGAATTCTCGCTAAGTCGTGAGGAACAGGATACTTGGTCAGTTCGTAGCCATGAGCGTGCACTAGCGGCGATGGACAAAGGATATTTTGCAGAAGAAATCGTTCCTGTTGAGATTCCTCAACGCAAAGGTGATCCATTAGTTGTGAATACGGATGAGGCACCAAGAGCAGGCACTTCTTTAGAAATACTGGCAAAGCTTAAACCAGCCTTTGATAAGGACGGTACTATTACTGCAGGTAATGCACCTGGCGTAAATGACGGAGCATGTGCGCTCGTAATCATGAATGAGGAACGTGCAACACGCGAAGGTAGAGAACCATTGGCAATAATTATAGGTCATGAGGAGCTAGCGATTGAGCCAGAAAATTTCCCTCAAACACCAGGACTAGTCATTAATAAACTGCTGAAAAAGACGAATAAGTCATTAGCAGATATTGATTTGTTTGAAATTAATGAAGCCTTTGCAGCGGTAGCTTTAGTGAGTAAGCAGTTAGCTGATCTAGATGCAGAAAAGGTTAATGTTAATGGTGGCGCAGTTGCTTTAGGACATCCAATCGGAGCTTCTGGAGCACGAATTATTTTAACGCTTGCTCAGGAATTAAAGCGTCGAGGCGGTGGCATCGGCATTGCCGCTATTTGTTCAGGTGGTGGGCAAGGCGATGCAATCATGATTGAAGTACCGAAAACAGGGGGACTGAACTGATGGGAATTCAAAAGGTAATGGTCATTGGTGCAGGGCAAATGGGCTCAGGCATTGCACAGGTTTGCGCACAAGCAGGCTTTGACGTGAAATTGAACGATATAAAACAAGAGTTTTACGAGCGTGGATTAGGGGTTATGACTAAAAATTTATCACGCGATGTAGAAAAGGGTCGTAAAACAGAAGAAGAAAAGGCTGCAATTCTAGGTCGCATTACGATGTCGCTAGATTTACAGGATGCTAGTGATGTAGATATTATCATTGAAGCAGCTGTAGAAAATATGGAAGTGAAGCAATCCATTTTTAAACAGCTTGATGGAATTGCACAGGCACATGCTATTCTAGCTACGAATACCTCTTCACTACCTATTACAGAAATTGCTGCTGTAACAAATCGACCAGAGCAAGTTATTGGCATGCACTTTATGAATCCTGTACCTGTCATGAAGCTTGTAGAAATTATCCGTGGTTTAGCTACAACTGATGAAGTGTACAAAGCGGTGGAAGAGATGACTGTCAAGTTAGCGAAAACGCCAGTTGAAGTGAATGACTTCCCAGGATTTATTTCAAATCGAATTTTACTTCCGATGATTAATGAAGCTATTTATGCTTTATATGAAGGGGTAGCGTCGAAAGAAGCGATTGACGATGTCATGAAGCTAGGGATGAACCATCCAATGGGACCGTTAACATTGGCGGATTTCATTGGTTTAGATACATGTCTCTCCATTATGGAGATTTTACATGAGGGCCTAGGGGATAGTAAATATCGTCCTTGTCCACTGCTTCGTAAATATGTGGCAGCGGGTTGGCTAGGAAAGAAATCTGGAAGAGGCTTTTACATTTACGAATAATCCTATGGGGATGGGGTTATAGGAGTGCTACAGGACAACTTAGAGGGGTGACATAATAGATGCATTTGCAATTTACAGATGAGCAAATTATGATGCGCGATATGGTTCGTAATTTTGCTCAAGAAAAAATCCAACCATGGGTAGAGCGAATGGAAGCAGGGGAGTTTCCACGTGAGCTGCTTCAGCAGATGGGTGAACTTGGTTTAATGGGTATCACAACACCTGAAGAGCTTGGAGGCTCTGGCATGGATTTTACATCGTATATTATTGCGATTCATGAATTATCAAAGGTAAGCGCTGTAATGGGAGTTATTTTATCGGTGCATACATCGGTTGGAACGAATCCAATCATTTACTTTGGGAATGAAGAACAAAAGAAACGTTATGTACCTAAACTTGCAGCGGGTGAATATTTAGGTGCCTTTTGTTTAACAGAACCAAGTGCCGGTTCAGATGCTGGCTCTCTTCAATCGAAGGCAGTCCGTGATGGTGCTGAATATGTCATTAATGGCTCCAAAGTATTTATTACTAATGGTGGGGAGGCGGATATATACATTGTATTCGCATCAACGAATCCTGCTGAAAAAACAAAAGGTATTTCTGCCTTTATCGTGGAAAAGGGAACACCTGGCTTAATTATTGGAAAAGACGAGCATAAAATGGGCTTGCATGGCTCTCGCACTGTTCAGCTAACATTCGATAATTGCCGCATCCCAGCCGACAACCTTTTAGGGGAAGAGGGAGAAGGCTTCAAAATAGCGATGGCTAATTTAGATGTGGGACGCATTGGTATTGCTGCACAATCTTTAGGAATAGCTGAAGCGGCACTTGAAGCAGCAACTGCTTATGCTAAAGAACGTGTTCAATTTGGCAAACCGATCGTTGCCCAACAAGGTGTTAGCTTTAAACTTGCTGACATGGCGACAGCTGTTGAATCATCCAAGCTACTAGTCTACCGTGCTGCAGATTTACGTGCAAAAGGTTTATCGTGTGGGGCTGAAGCTTCAATGGCAAAACTTTTTGCATCACGAACGGCTGTCCAAACAGCAATAGAGGCTGTTCAAGTATTTGGTGGCTATGGTTATACAGAAGATTACCCAGTAGAGCGATATTTCCGCGATGCCAAGGTAACTGAAATATATGAAGGAACAAGTGAAATACAAAGAATAGTCATTAGTAAACATTTACTGAAATAAAACCTAGTGTAAGGTGTTGGTTGTAGCTAATAGAAATGAATCAAACAGCTCCAAAGAGGATGGGAATCGTTCGATATAGTAAGAAAATGACTTAATGAAACGCTAAATCCAGCTTACCATTACACAGAACAGAGTCTAATAAAAAGGGGAAATGGACAATGAACTTTCAGTTAACAGAAGAGCATGAGCAATTACGTGAAATGATTCGAGATTTCGCTATGAATGAAGTGGCTCCAACAGCGGCAGAACGTGATGAAAATGAAGAATTTGACCGTGCCATTTTCGATAAAATGGCGGAGCTTGGTTTAACAGGTATTCCATGGCCAGAGGAATATGGTGGAGCTGGATTTGATTATCTTGCATATGTCATTGCTGTCGAGGAATTATCACGCGTGTGTGCATCAACAGGTGTAACATTATCTGCGCATACATCACTTGCAGGCTGGCCGCTGTATAAGTTCGGTACAGAAGAACAGAAACAAAAGTATCTGCGTCCAATGGCTGAAGGAAAGCATATTGGGGCTTACGGCTTAACAGAACCAGCATCAGGCTCTGATGCGGGTGGCATGAAAACTTACGCCAAACGTGATGGCGATGATTATATTTTAAATGGCTCAAAAATCTTCATTACAAATGGTGGAGTAGCAGATACATATATTGTATTTGCCGTAACAGATCCTGAAGCTAAAAACGGTACATCAGCATTTATCGTTGAAGCGGGATATGAAGGTTTCTCTGTAGGTAAGAAGGAGAAGAAATTAGGAATTCGTTCATCTCCTACGACAGAAATTATTTTCGACAACTGTCGTGTTCCAAAAGAAAACTTGCTTGGAGCTGAAGGGGAAGGCTTTAAGATTGCGATGACGACACTAGATGGTGGACGAAATGGTATTGCGGCGCAAGCTGTAGGAATTGCACAAGGAGCACTTGATGCAGCAGTTGACTATGCGAAAGAACGTGTACAATTTGGTAAACCCATTACTGCAAATCAAGGTGTATCCTTTAAGCTAGCGGATATGGCCACTCAAATTGAGGCATCTCGACTTCTTACATATCAAGCGGCTTGGTTAGAATCTAATAACCTACCATATGGTAAGGCATCAGCAATGGCGAAATTAATGGCTGGCGATACGGCGATGAGTGTAACGACGGAGGCGGTTCAAGTATTTGGTGGTTACGGTTATACAAAAGATTATCCAGTAGAACGCTTTATGCGTGATGCGAAAATTACACAAATTTATGAAGGTACGCAAGAGATTCAACGTCTAGTTATCTCGCGTATGTTAACTAAATAATTGATGACAGAAAAAGATAAAAGGCCCCAAGTACAGTCAACTGTAAAAGATGAAAATTTAATCGCCATTCGTCGTGAGCAAATGATTCAGGGAGCAATTAAGTTATTTAAGGAAAAAGGCTACCATCGGGCCACAACGAGAGAAATCGCAAAAGCTGCAGGCTTTAGTATCGGTACTTTATATGAGTACATTCGAACAAAAGAAGATGTTCTTTACCTCGTATGTGATAGTATCTATCATCATGCAATGGAGCGACTTTCAAGTTACGAGATTAAAGCAGGGACAATCGAAGAGCTAAAGGAAATGATCCGAGAATATTTCCTGCAAATCGATAGTATGGTTGATGAGCTTACAATCATGTATCAAGAAACAAAATCATTGTCAAAAGAAGCGCAACGTTATGTCTTTAGTAAAGAGTTTGAAATGGTTGCTACGTTTGAAAGATTGCTAAATCGCTGTGTACAATCTGGTGACATAACAATGACAGACAAGCAGATTCATTTAGCAGCCAATAATTTAGTAGTGTCTGGACAAAGTTGGGCATTCCGCAAATGGGCATTACATCGCCAACATTCAATTGATGAGTTTATTGACATGCAAATCACATTGTTCATTTCAGGCATAAAGGGGTTTTAATAGTTCGTTAGGGGTTTGTCGGTAATTGCATAGAGCGACATTGCAATTGCCGGCTTTTTTTATTCATTAAGGGGAGAGAGTGGGGATTTCGTATGACAAAGGTAGAAGTATATCGTCCAAAAAATCACGTACGTTTTGTGACAGCATCGAGTCTTTTTGATGGACATGATGCTTCGGTCAATATTATGCGACGCATTTTGCAATCGAGCGGTGTGGAAGTAATCCATTTAGGTCATAATCGTTCCGTGGAAGAAGTCGTAAATGCTGCGATACAAGAGGATGCACAAGGTATTGCTATTTCTTCTTATCAAGGCGGGCATATGGAATACTTTAAATATATGTATGATTTACTGCGTGAAAAAGGGGCACCACATATAAAAATATATGGCGGTGGTGGTGGAGTAATTTTACCACGTGAAATTAAAGAGCTGCATTCTTACGGCATTGCGGGAATATTCTCACCAGAGGATGGGCGCGTTTTAGGGCTTCAGGGAATGATTAATGAGCAAATTAAAGGAACAGATTTTCCTACTGCAACTGGTAGCTACTTAGAAAAATTAGAGTCTTTAACAACAGAGACTCCTGAAATTTTAGCTAATTTAATTACAGCTGCCGAGTCAAATGACGATGAAGACACGAAAAAAATGCTGGAGGAAGCACGGAAGCGTTCAAAAGGAACACCTGTTATGGGTATTACCGGAACAGGTGGCGCGGGGAAATCTTCGTTAACGGATGAACTAATCCGCCGTTTCTTGAAAGAATTCCCAGAAAAGCATGTGGCAATTCTGTCCGTCGATCCAACAAAGCAAAAAACGGGTGGGGCATTACTTGGGGATCGAATTCGTATGAATGCCATCTTTAATAACCGTGTCTATATGCGTAGCTTAGCTACACGAGGCTCTCGTACGGAATTAACCGCATCCATTGGGGACGTAATAGATGTAGTACGAGTAGCTGGCTATGATTTAATTATCGTTGAAACAAGTGGTATTGGTCAGGGTGATGCCGAGATTACCAAATATACCGATTTATCAATGTATGTTATGACAAGTGAGTTTGGTGCACCAACGCAGCTTGAGAAGATTGATATGATTGATTTTGCGGATGTTATTGCTATTAATAAGTTTGAACGTAAAGGTTCTGAGGATGCACTACGTCAAGTCCAAAAACAATATCAGCGCTCGCGCGAACTTTGGGATGAATCACTTGATAATATGCCGGTTTACGGTACAATCGCTAGCCAATTTAATGATAAAGGAACAAATGCTTTATTTGCCGCGTTAGTGCAAATCATTAACCAAAAGGCTGGTAGCGATTGGGAAACGAGCTATGAGCAATTTGCTAAAACGCAAAAACAAGATGTAATTATTCCGAATGATCGTCGTTATTATTTACGAGAGCTTACTGATACAGTTCGTGGCTATCATAAAAAGTCAGAACAGCAGGTGGCATTTGCTCGTCGTCTTTTCCAATTAGAAGGGGCTCTCACTGCAGTTAAGGAAAAAGCACCGGATGATGCACTTATCACATCACTTAATTCTTTAGCAGAAGGTGTCCGCGACGAATTAACGGCTGAATCCAAGCGTATATTAGATAATTGGCAAGCTTTAAAGGAAGCGTATGCTGGGGATGAATTTGTGACGAAAGTCCGCGATAAAGAAATTCGCACAATTTTAAAGACAATAAGTCTTTCGGGTACAAAAATTCCAAAGGTTGTATTACCAAAGTTTGAGGACTACGGTGAAATTTTGCGCTGGGTTTATAAAGAAAATGTACCAGGCGAATTCCCGTATACAGCGGGTGTTTTCCAATTCAAACGAGAGGGAGAAGATCCAAAGCGCCAATTTGCTGGTGAGGGGACGCCAGAGCGTACAAATAAACGCTTCCACTATTTATCGAAGGATGATGATGCGAAACGTTTATCTACAGCATTTGATTCCGTAACATTGTACGGGGAGGACCCAGATTATCGACCAGATATTTATGGTAAAGTTGGGGAATCAGGTGTATCTATCTGTACATTAGAGGATATGAAAAAACTATATGCAGGCTTTGATTTATGTGCACCCTCCACATCTGTATCGATGACAATTAATGGTCCAGCACCTATCATTTTGGCTATGTTCATGAATACAGCGATTGATCAGCAAATAAAATTACGTGAGCAAGAGTTAGGACGTACTTTGACAGTTGAAGAATTTACAGAGACACGGGAGAAAACACTTCAGGTCGTACGTGGAACAGTACAAGCGGATATCCTGAAAGAAGACCAAGGTCAAAATACATGTATTTTCTCTACAGAATTTGCCCTACGTATGATGGGCGATATTCAGCAATACTTTATTGACCAGAAGGTGCGTAATTACTACTCTGTTTCAATTTCTGGCTATCATATTGCAGAGGCGGGAGCAAATCCTATTTCGCAATTAGCCTTCACATTAGCGAATGGCTTTACGTATGTAGAATATTATTTAAGCCGAGGCATGAATATTAATGACTTCGCGCCTAACTTATCATTCTTCTTCTCTAATGGACTTGACCCAGAATATACAGTAATCGGACGTGTAGCTCGTCGTATTTGGGCGATTGTGATGCGCGATAAATATGGCGCAAATGAGCGTGCCCAAAAGTTAAAATATCATATTCAAACTTCAGGTCGTAGTCTACATGCGCAGGAGATTGATTTTAATGATATTCGTACAACATTACAGGCTTTGATGGCCTTACAGGATAACTGTAACTCCTTGCATACAAATGCCTATGATGAGGCAATTACAACGCCTACTGAGGAATCTGTACGTCGTGCAATGGCTATTCAAATGATTATTACAAAAGAGCATGGCTTAGCAAAAAATGAAAATCCACTTCAAGGTGCATTTATTGTGGAAGAGCTGACAGATCTTGTGGAAGAAGCTGTCCTCGAAGAATTTGATCGTATCAATGATCGTGGTGGCGTGTTAGGAGCGATGGAGACACAATACCAACGAGGGAAAATTCAAGAGGAATCGATGCATTATGAAATGCTAAAACATTCAGGGGAGTTACCGATTATTGGTGTCAATACTTACCTGAATCCAAACCCAGCTTCTGATGCTGATATTGATAATATGGAGATTGCTCGTGCATCGACGGAAGAGAAGGAAACTCAAATTCACAATTTACAAGATTTCTGGAAGGCCAATGAAGCTAAACGCGAGGCAGCTATTAACCGTTTACAAGAGGTAGCTGTCCATAACGGAAATATCTTTGCTGAATTAATGGAAACTGTTAAAGTAGCTAGTTTGGGACAAATTACGAAGGCTTTATATGAGGTTGGTGGACAATATCGTCGTAATATGTAAACAGAGATAGACAATCTCACTAGGTTACCGACATTTCTTTCTAATTTATGTAACAAGCTTCTCTAGTTTTTGGTGTCTAGTCTTAGGATTAGGCACTTCTTTTTTTTTTCGCTATAATAGAAATGTAAAAAAAAGGGGAGGCGCGGTAGAGGATGAAATCAGCTATTCACTACATAATTGTATTAGCTTTAGTATTGGGAGCCATTTTCCTGTATAATAAGCAAATTGGCGCTATTCCTTTACTACTATTATCTGTCTATTTGTTTTATCTTGGCATAAAAAAAATGCGTAATATAAAAAACAGTAATTGAAGCTAGCAAAGGGGCTAAAACTTTGTATATAATGGGTATTATGCTTATTGTATGGAAAGTACCTTTTGCGTGGCCAATTTTGCTGCGCTTGGAAAATAAAGCACCATGTAATTTTAAAACGTCCATTGTGATGAGGGAAAGGAAGTGCACGAATTGAATTTTCGTGAAATGACAAAGGAACAATTAACTGAAGAGTCGTTAATTAACTTAGCGTATGCAATTTTAAATGAAAAACGTGCCTCAGTAACTTTTAATGATTTGTTAAAAATAATTCAAGAGCTTGTAGGCTACAGTGATGAAGAAATTAAATCCCGCCTACTACAATTTTACACAGATCTTAATGTAGATGGCCGCTTCTTATATAACCAAGAAACAGGCTGGGGCTTACGTGAATGGTTTAAAGTAGAGCAGATTGAGGAAGAAACAGCACCTTCTGTTAAAACTCAAAAGAAAAAATCTAAAGCTTCTGCAGATGAAGATGATGATCTAGAAGAAGATATCGATTTGGATGAAGAAGATATCGACTTCGACGAGGACTATGAAGAATTCGTCGAAGAAGAAGAGATAGAAGAAGAAGATGAAGATAAAGAAGATATTGATTTTGATGAAGACGAAGATTTAGAAGACATTGAAGAAATCGATGAAGAGTTTATTGATGAAGACGAAGATGAAGAGGAGTTCGAAGAAGAAGAGGAAGAAATCTAAAACCTCGCTCTTAGAATTTTCTTACTTTTACGCTTGATGTAAAAATTCTTGACTTCTATCACGGTTCCGTTTAATCTTTTACTTGGGCTCCTTAAAAGAAGGAGAAAGACCGTGTATATAATACGCTCCCCCTGCAGACCTATGCAGGAGGAGCGTTTTTTTGTTTTTAACTTTATTCAGACCAGCTCTCCCATACTTTTTGTGCGGATATGAATATAAATGTTTTAAAGTATTCATGATGTATAGTAAACGGTGACTGAATAAATGTTAAAGTTTTAAGGTTTAAAGGAAAGTGGAAAAGAGATAGAAACGATGACAGCTTCGAATCGACTACAAGTTTGTAGACATTCTCGGCTTTTCTTTTTTTAGGGTGTTTGACTGTCAGATGTTCTAATCCCTAACAAAACAACTTATCTAGCAATTCTAAAGGAGGAATTTTTTCATGACGAAGTATATTTTTGTAACAGGTGGGGTTGTATCATCACTTGGAAAAGGGATTGTTGCAGCATCTCTAGGCCGTTTATTAAAAAACCGCGGTTTAGAAGTTACGATTCAAAAATTTGACCCATATATTAATATCGACCCAGGTACAATGAGTCCTTATCAGCATGGTGAGGTTTTTGTAACAGATGATGGTGCTGAGGCTGACTTAGATTTAGGGCATTATGAGCGTTTTATTGATATTAACCTAGGAAAGCATTCTACAGTAACTTCAGGTCGTGTGTATCAATCGGTATTACAGAAGGAACGTCGTGGCGATTACAATGGTGGTACAGTACAAGTGATTCCTCATATTACAAATGAAATTAAAGATCGTATCCAACGTGCTGGTCGTGAGACAAATGCAGACGTTGTTATTACAGAAGTAGGTGGAACAGTAGGGGATATTGAATCATTACCTTTCCTTGAAGCTATCCGTCAAATGAAAACTAATTTAGGTCATAATAATGTCATGTATATACACTGTACATTGATTCCGTATATTAAAGCAGCTGGTGAATTAAAAACAAAACCAACTCAGCATTCTGTAAAAGAGTTACGTTCTTTAGGTATTCAACCAAATATTATCGTTGTGCGTACTGAACAAGAGGTACCACAAGATATGAAAGAGAAATTAGCTTTATTCTGTGATGTTCAACCACATGAAATTATTGAATCTCGTGATGCGGAGCATTTATATGAAGTACCATTAAACCTACATGCACAAGATATTGATGATATCGTTCTTGACCACTTTGGTATGGAAGCTCCAGAAGCGGATATGGAAGAATGGCGCGAGCTTGTAGACAAAGTGAAAAACTTACCAAACAAAAGAAAAGTAGCATTAGTAGGGAAATATGTAGAACTTCAAGATGCTTATATTTCAGTGGTAGAAGCATTAAAGCATGCAGGCTATGTTTATAATTCTGATATTGAAATTGACTGGATTAATGCAGAACATGTCAATGCTGATAATGTAACTGCACTATTAAAAGATGCTGATGCGATTTTAGTACCAGGTGGCTTCGGTGATCGTGGTGTGGAAGGTAAAATTTTAGCTACGCAATTTGCGCGTGAAAATAATGTACCTTTCTTAGGAATTTGCTTAGGTATGCAGCTGGCGACAATTGAATATGCACGTAATGTGTTAGGATTAAAAGGTGCTCATTCTACTGAGCTTGATGCAAACACAGAGTACCCAATTATCGACTTCTTACCAGATCAAAATGATAGCGTAGATATTGGCGGGACATTACGTTTAGGCCTATACCCATGTAAATTAAAAGACGGTTCTAAAGCAAGTGAAGCATATGGCAAAGAGCTTGTTTATGAGCGTCATCGTCATCGTTATGAATTTAACAATGAATATCGTGAAGCAATGGAAGCAGCTGGTCTTGTCTTCTCAGGGACAAGTCCTGACGGTAAGCTGGTTGAAATTATTGAGCTACCAGAGAATAATTTCTTTGTAGCATGTCAATTCCACCCAGAGTTAGTGTCACGACCAAATCGTCCACAACCACTGTTCCGTGACTTAATCGGCGCAACATTTAAATAAAACAAAAAGAGTTGTCTCGAAATATGAGACAACTCTTTTTAATTGGATTATTACAATTCTTCTTCATCAAAGCCAAGCATATCATCATAGGCCATTTTGACAGCTTCATAAACAAAAAGCCCTGCAAGTGCATGTGGTACAACTACCCGTTGACCTAAATCATTTGGCAATAAACCACCTTTAATACGAGTAGAAATATACGTATAGGCTAAGTCCGCAAGAGGATTTTCTGTACTTGCTGGTTCACTTGCAACAGCAGCGAAGGGAATAAATTGAGTATTTAATTTCTGAGCTAAAGCTAGTGCTTCTTCATCGTGCGCACTACGAGTAAAAATGCAAACTCGATCGGCTTCTGTTAAGCTTGTATCCGAAGTCCAAGGTGCTAACTTGCTAAATGGTTCCACTGCTTGCAGTGCATTTAACTCCACTGTCTGCATTTCCCCAAAGCAAGCAAAATAGACATTACCTTCGCCAATTGCAGCTTGTGCTAATAACCTTGCAGTCTCCTCGATAGCGTCCTCTTCATTTTGTGTAATTCTTTGTAATAATCCACTTAATTGTGTTGTTAGAATTTTTGACATGATCCCACCTCTACCCATATTATAGGGGTGAAAAAGATAGAAAGCAAAAGCAGATAATTTATAATACTAGAAGGTATTAAGCTGAAAAAGTAGAATTATACATAATAAAGATTGTTTTTGTGTAAGAATAAAAAATAAAAAGGGCGGAATGGAATGTGAAACGATTACTAATTGTCGATGATCAGCAGGGAATTCGTTTGCTTTTAAACGAAGTGCTGAAAAAGGAAGGATATGTTACATATTTAGCAGCCAATGGTTTAGAGGCATTAAAGTATGCAGATGAACAAGACATGGATTGCGTATTACTAGATATGAAGATACCCGGAATGGATGGTATCGAAATTTTAAGACGTTTAAAAGAAAAGTTCCCAAAACTTCCTGTATTTATGATGACAGCGTATGGAGAGCTAGATGTTGTACAAGAAGCTTTAAATTTGGGAGCGATCCGTTACTTTACGAAGCCTTTTGATATTTTTGAAGTGCGTGACGAAGTTAATAAAGCGTTACAAGTTTAAAGAACAGGCAGTGAATACACGGCCTGTTTTCTTTATGCTTAAAAAAGGAGTTCAGATTTTCTTAGCGCCGCCGTTACGTTGCCCTGCGCTTTTGTCGCCACTGTTGCTACGTTACACTGCGTTTTCGTATAGAAAATAATAGCCCCTGCTTTTCAGGGGCTATTATTTTTGCTATGATTGAGGAGCATATTTATGTAGAAAGAATAGTCCTAAGAGGAGGATTTTTAGTATGGCATTAGTATCTATGAAAGAGATGTTAATTAAAGCAAAAGCAGAGGGTTATGCTGTTGGTCAATTCAACATTAACAACCTAGAGTGGACACAAGCAATTTTACAAGCAGCTGAAGAAGAAAAATCTCCAGTGATTCTTGGTGTTTCTGAAGGTGCAGGTAAATATATGGGCGGATTTATTTCTGTTGTTCACATGGTAAAAGGTTTAATGGAATCTTATGGTACTACAGTTCCAGTAGCCATTCATCTTGACCATGGTTCTAGCTTTGCAAAATGTAAAGAGGCAATTGATGCAGGCTTTACTTCTGTGATGATTGATGCTTCACACCATTCATTTGAGGAAAACGTGAAAATTACTTCAGAAGTAGTAGAATATGCACATGCTAAAGGCGTTTCTGTAGAAGCGGAATTAGGAACAGTTGGCGGAGATGAAGACGGTGTAATCGGTGGTATTATTTACGCTGATCCAGAAGAATGCCGTAAAATGGTTGAGCTAACAGATATCGACTGCTTAGCGCCAGCACTTGGCTCTGTACATGGTCCTTATAAAGGAGAACCAAACCTTGGCTTCAAAGAAATGGAGGAAATCTCTAAATTGGCAGATCTTCCACTAGTATTACATGGTGGTACAGGTATCCCAACAAAAGATATCCAACGTTCTATTTCATTAGGTACTGCAAAAATTAACGTTAATACTGAAAATCAAATTGAAGCAACAAAAGCAATCCGTGAGATTCTTGACAACGACAAAGTTGTTTACGATCCTCGTAAATTCCTTGGTCCTGCACGTGAAGCGATTAAAGCAACAGTTGTTGGTAAAATTCGCGAATTTGGTAGTGCACAAAAAGCATAATTTTTGCATTTAATATGTTACAAAAGCATAGATAAATACACATAATAAGAGAAGTGTTGATGCTTTCAATCGACCTTCTCTTGTTTTTGAAATAAAGAAATTTTGGAAAATATTTAATAATATAAGAAAAATGATCAGGAGGAAATAATATGAAATTTTTTATTGATACAGCAAATTTTGAAGAGATTAAAGAGGCACACGCATGGGGGATTTTATCAGGAGTTACAACAAACCCATCACTAGTGGCTAAAGAAGAAAATGTTTCTTTCCATGATCGTCTTCGTGAAATCGCAGAGCTTGTCGATGGTTCCGTAAGTGGAGAAGTTATTGCACTGGATGCAGAAGGAATGATTAAAGAAGGTTTGGAATTAGCTGCTATTGCTCCTAACATTACAGTGAAACTTCCAATGACACCAGCGGGATTAGAAGCTTGTCGTTTCTTTGCAAACAAAGGTATTAAAACAAACGTAACATTAATTTTTAGTGCAAACCAAGCATTAATGGCTGCGCGTGCAGGTGCTACATATGTATCACCATTTATCGGCCGTTTAGATGACATTGGTCAAAATGGTGTAGAACTAATTGAAACAATTGCCGACATTTTTACAATTCATAATATTGATACACAAATTATTGCTGCCTCTGTTCGTCACCCTCAGCACGTTACGGCTGCAGCTTTAGCTGGCGCGCATATTTCAACAACTCCATTTAAAGTTTTAAAACAACTTTTCCACCATCCATTAACGGAAAAAGGAATTGAAGGATTTTTAGCGGATTGGAATAAGAGAAAAGGCGAATAATAAGAATATACAGTGAGCCAAATGCAAAAAATACTACTTTCCAATCATGAGGGAGAACGCAAAATGGATGTTTATAAAATTACTGGCGAAAATCGTCTACAAGGTACAATTAAAGTAAGTGGTGCAAAAAATAGTGCAGTCGCCTTAATTCCTGCATCAATTTTGGCGAACTCTCCAGTGACAATTGGAGGGATACCAGAAATTTCAGATGCATGGACGTTAAAGGCTTTATTAGAGGAAATTGGTGGGGAAGTATCGTTTGAGGATGGGAAGATGACAATCGATCCAACAGACATGATTGCCTTACCATTACCGAACGGCAATGTTAAAAAGTTACGCGCTTCCTATTATTTAATGGGGGCAATGCTAGGACGATTCAAGAAGGCGGTCATTGGTTTACCAGGTGGCTGTTTCTTGGGTCCCCGACCAATAGATCAACATATAAAGGGCTTTGAAGCATTAGGCGCTAAAATTACGAATGAGCATGGCGCGATTTATTTACGTGCAGATGAATTAATTGGGGCAAAAATTTATTTAGATGTCGCAAGTGTCGGTGCCACAATTAACATAATGTTAGCTGCTGTCCTCGCGAAGGGCCGTACCGTTATAGAAAATGCAGCGAAGGAACCTGAAATTATTGATGTAGCTACACTTCTAACAAATATGGGGGCCAATATTAAAGGGGCAGGTACAAGTGTCATCCGTATTGAAGGGGTAGAAGAACTACATGGTACAGAGCATACGATTATACCGGATCGCATTGAAGCTGCGACATTTATGATCATGGCTGCAGCAGTCGGTGATGGTATTACAATTGATAATGTAATTCCACTTCATTTAGAAGCTATTATTGCGAAGCTTCGTGAAATGGGTGTGAAGATTGAAATTGGTGAAGAAAGTATTTATGTACCAAAAACAGACTTCTCCACTTTGCAAGCTGTTGATGTAAAAACATTGGTGTATCCTGGTTTCCCAACCGATATTCAGCAACCACTTGCTGTGTTAATGTCACAGGCATTCGGTTCCTCAAAAGTAACAGATACTATTTATACAGCTCGATTTAAACATATTGATGAGCTTCGTCGTATGAATGCTGATGCTCGTGTAGAAGGCAACACGGCTATTATTAAAGGGCCTAGCAGATTACATGGCTCAACGGTAACGGCTACAGATCTACGCGCAGGCGCAGCATTAGTTTTAGCTGGTCTTCTAGCGGAAGGCGAAACGGAAGTGCAAGAAATTTATCATATCGAACGTGGCTATAGCTCACTTATTGAGAAATTACGTGATTTAGGCGCTGATATTCGACGTGAAACAATCGTGGCACGCGTAGCTGAGACAAAGGAATAATGAGAGCTAAAAGTTTTCACTCAATTATGTTACAATAGAGGTAATTTGAATGTTTCGGTATGAAAAATGACCGATAACGGGAGGCAAAGCAACAATGGAACGTAGTTTATCGATGGAAGTAGTACGAGTAACAGAAGCAGCAGCAATTGCATCCGGGAAATGGATGGGACGCGGTTTAAAAATTGAGGCAGATGATGCAGCAACAACAGCGATGCGCAGAATGTTCGATACAATTCCAATGCATGCTACAGTAGTAATTGGTGAAGGCGAAATGGATGAAGCACCAATGCTTTATATTGGTGAAGAACTTGGCTTACGAAGTGGTGGTCCAAAAGTAGATATTGCTGTGGATCCATTAGAAGGTACAAATATTGTAGCAAAAGGTACGAATGGTGCAATGACAGTCCTTGCAATTGCAGATAAGGGTAATCTGTTAAATGCACCAGATATGTACATGGAGAAAATTGCTGTAGGGCCAGAAGCAGCGGGTAAAGTAGATATCAATGCTTCTGTCACTTATAACTTATTACAAGTAGCAAAAGCAAAAAATAAAGATATTTCAGATGTGGTTGCTACTTTATTAGATCGTCCACGTCACCAAGCAATTGTTGATGAAATTCGCGAAGCTGGTGCACGTATTAAGTTTATCCAAGATGGCGATGTTGGTGCAGCGATTAATACTGCCTTTGATGAAACAGGTATTGATATTATGTTTGGAACAGGTGGCGCACCAGAGGGTGTTATTTCGGCTGTAGCCTTAAAATGCCTAGGTGGGGACTTCCAAGCAAAATTAGTACCAGAAGATGAAGAGCAATTAGAACGCTGCCATAAAATGGGTGTAGATGTTGATAAAGTTCTTTATTTAGATGATCTAGTAAAAGGTGACGATGCTATTTTTGCAGCAACAGCTGTGACAGATTGTGAGCTTTTAAAGGGTGTTCAATATAAAGGTGCTTACGCTTTAACACACTCAGTAGTTATGCGTGCTAAGTCTGGTACGGTTCGCTTTGTTGAAGGCCGTCACGCACTTGAGAAAAAACCTAGATATTAATGATATTTTCTTCTAAAATATACCTAGTACATCTATTGTGCTAGGTACCTTCTTCTTTAAATAAACCATCCCGTAGTTTGTAAGGCAATGTTTCATCATATGGTGGACTATGTATGTATTATTGACCTACTGAGGTAACCGTATAGTGGGAACAGAGCCATTCGTTCGTAAAAAATCTTCGATGATAACCCCAATAATTGTATTATATTTTGAAAAAGACTGGAGTTGTGCATATGTCTGCATTGACAATCGCTCAATTAGAAAACATGACGTTAAAAGAGCTTTACGCTCTTGCACGCCAATATAAAATTTCATATTATAGCAAGCTAACGAAAAAAGAATTAATATTTGCTATTTTGAAAACGCGTTCAGAGCAAGAAGGCTATTTCTTTATGGAAGGCGTACTTGAAATTGTTTCGCAAGAGGGCTTTGGCTTCCTTCGACCAATAAACTATTCTCCAAGTAAAGAGGATATTTATATTTCTGCATCTCAAATTCGTCGCTTTGATCTTCGTAATGGGGACAAGGTATCTGGGAAGGTGCGACCACCTAAGGAAAATGAACGTTATTACGGATTATTACAAGTTGATGCCGTTAATGGCGAGGATCCTGAAGTTGCAAAGGAACGTGTGCATTTCCCTGCACTAACACCACTATATCCAAACAGACAAATTAAACTGGAAACAACTCAGCGTAATTTATCAACACGTATTATGGATTTAGTGGCGCCTGTAGGTTTTGGTCAGCGTGGATTAATCGTTGCACCGCCGAAAGCGGGGAAAACATCTTTATTAAAAGAAATCGCAAACGCAATTACGACAAATCATCCAGAAGCAGAGCTTATTGTCTTACTGATAGATGAACGACCTGAGGAAGTAACTGATATTGAACGATCTGTAAATGCTGATGTTGTTAGCTCAACGTTTGATGAAGTTCCAGAGAATCATGTTAAAGTGGCAGAAATCGTTTTAGAACGTGCACGCCGTTTAGTGGAACATAAACGTGATGTCATTATTTTAATGGATTCCATCACACGTTTAGCACGTGCATTTAACCTTGTCATTCCTCCAAGTGGACGTACGCTTTCAGGGGGGATCGATCCAGCTGCCTTCCATAGACCTAAGCGCTTCTTTGGATCGGCTCGAAATATTGAAGAAGGCGGTAGCTTAACGATATTAGCGACTGCTTTAGTAGATACTGGTTCACGTATGGACGAGGTTATTTACGAAGAATTTAAGGGGACAGGTAATTTAGAGCTTCATTTAGATCGTCAGTTGGCAGAGCGCCGAATTTTCCCTGCGCTTGATATTCGCCGTTCAGGTACACGTAAGGAAGAGCTATTGCTTGAGCCTGAACAACTTGAAAAACTATGGGCGATTCGTAAAACATTCTCAGATGCGCCTGATTTTGCGGAACGCTTCCTGAAAAAACTTCGTACAACAAATTCCAACGAAGAATTCTTTGAAAAACTGAACGAAGATATGAAAAAAGCAACAAAAGGTAAAGGGCTCCTTTAACGAGAGAAATTATTAATTTTATTTTTCACGAATAAGAATTGAATAGAACCACCATTAGCTTGAATTAGCTAATGGTGGTTTTTTTATTATAAAAAGGTGAATTTACCTAATACTTTTTTACCGAAATTATGTAAATATAAATAGTGCAAATTGGCAAAAAAACCTACTATTATACAAAAATGTATTGTATAATTTTGTTATAATGCATAGGGAATGGTGATTATTAGTGAAATTTTGCACAAATTGCAGGGAAAAAAATAGTGAAGAAGTATTGTATTGTACTAACTGCGGAAATAGTCTTAAGGAATTTCAAGAGCAAAAAGCCGAGAAAAATTTTAAAAAAATATCTAAGAAACAGAAATGGATTCTATCTATTTCAGGTGTCCTCCTATTACTGCTTACTAGTGTACATTTTATTTTAAGTAGTATATTTGACCCGACGAAGCAGATTAGCGCAATGAATGAAGCATACAATAATCAAGATAAAGATGCCTTTTTTCAAGAATTTAATATAAAAGAAGGTACTGAAGCAAATGCTCAAAATTTGTATGCAATTGTGAAAGATTATGGTTGGACAAACTTGCGAAATCAACTTACATATGAAGTAGAGCGTATAAAGAATAATGAAAATCCAGACATTATATACAATGGTGGTGAGTTTATTTCCGTTAATAGTAAGCCTTTTTTGTTTGGGCTTTATGACAGAGTAGAATTCACAGTTATTCCGACGGAGGTGTTTATCTATGCACCTTTTAAAAATATGACTTTAAAGTTTGGGGATAAGGAAATTGTAAGTAAAAATGGTGAGGAAAATGTTGGATTTGGTCAATATATTCCAGGAGAATATGTGTGGTCTTATAGCTATCAAGATGGTTATATACCTTTAGCAGAGGAAGGAAACCTAATACTTGAAGCACAATCTGAGAATATTGCCCAAATTGATGTAGATTGGAATTTTCAAACAGTATTTGTAGACTCTGATTTAGAAGATGCAGTATTGTATATAAACGGAAAATCTACAGAGAAAAAAGTAAGGGAATTAAGAGAAATTTTTCCAGCAAAACTTAATAGTAAAATTGAAATTTATGCACAAGGTCAAGATAAAGATGGTAAGACTGTAAAATCGGAAATAATGCCGTTAGATAATAATTCAATCTATTTAGCATTTGAGCACATTCGTGTGGAAGAAAAATTAGCAGAACATGAAGATTTCATCCGAAATATTTACAAAAATTTCCGAACAGACTATGCATCAGCTATTCAATATACAAATTTTGATTACATAGATGACTATTTTAAAGATGGAAGCAAAATAAAAAAAGATTATGCGAAGTTTGTAACTGACCATGATAACATCCCTGGCTATAACTACGATTTTTTGTTAAATGATATTACTTCATTTACAAAGTTATCAGATAATCAATTTGAGTTACAATCATTTGAAACTTTTAATTATTCTTCAGATAAAGAAGGGTTTATTAACTATGAACGTAAAAAGAAATATATCTTCTCATTTGAAAATGGGGAATATTTTATTGATGAAATTGTTGATTTAGATACGAAAAAAACAAAATTTTAATGAGGTGTAATATGAAAAATTGTTTAACATGTGGACATTTACAAGAGGAAGGGAATTTCTGTGGGAAATGTGGAGCTCCATTAGAAAGTTCTGTTTTCGAACAAGCAGCAACAATAAATGATATGAATGATTATCAAGATCAGTCTCAATCTCAATCACACTTTACTCATACTTCGCAAAGTAGCGATCAAATTGAATCAATAAAAAAGCAATCAAAATTATACGTTAATTATTTTATGGAACAATTAAAAAATCCATCTGCAAGTTTAAATATAGAAGCAGCTTGGAAAAATAACATTATTAGCATGGTAATCTATGTGATTATAACCGCGTTATCAGTTTTCATGTTATTAAAGAGATTCACTTCTGGAGGTTTTGGTTTCTTTGAAAACTACGGACCATCTATAATTCAAGTGATTTTCTATATGACTTTATTTCTCACTCTATTAATAGCAATAAACGTAGTAGCTATATTTTTAACTTCCAAACTATTTTCTGAGAATCTTAGTTTTACAAATATTATTAGTAAAATAGGGAATTATTATGCACTTCCTATTGTTATAACAGTTTTAAGTATATTATTAGGCTTGTTGAAATCTTATACCTATTCAATATTTATGCTATACGTTGGTTTTTCGTTAGCAATTGTTATTATACCTATTTTTGTAATGATTAATTTGCTAAGTAATACATCTAAAATTATTGATAATTTTTATAGTTTTATTTTCTATTTAGTTGTAACAGGTATATTATCTACAATTATTTTTTCCTTTATTATTGATTCTACAATTGGAGATTATTTAGGTTTTTTGTTTTAAACTAAAAAAGTTTGGCAAGTAAGGTGTGCATTTGTAGGCGACTTTTCCAGCTAAGTAAGAAAAGAACAAAATATCTTTTCTCTAAAATTTAATACTAATCACACAAATTTCAACTCAAAAATTTTAAAAATGATTGAGAAAATACCTGTTAGGCATATGCTTAGCAGGTATTTTTATTTCTTTGTTCCGAAGTTTATTGAAATTGATAATCATTATCAATATAATGAAGTTAATAAATATCTTTTTGAAGGAGATTCGGATGAATTATGATGCCTACATGCTGCTTTGGCAAAATGCCTATGTTCAAATGAAGCATATTAATTACATAAATAAATCAAAAGTTCAAATTTCAAAGATAGTAACTAATAGTTCGTTTCTTATCATAACAGCAGGCGAGGCGCAAATTATCATTGATGAACAGCCTTATTATGTACAGCGTTTCAGTATTTTTCACATTGGTAAATCTCAAAGTTTACAAATTAATGCACAGCATAGCGTTAGCTACTTCCTCATACGTTATGAAGGAGATGTTATCTATAAGGATGCCTTTATGCAGCATTTACAGATGCAATATCAACCGTTTCAAATAAATTTCTCTTGTGTGCCTGCTAATCCAATAGCCATTTACAACATACTTCAAGATATGTATAGCAAATGGATGTCTGGCTCTATTCAAGATCATTTTTCAGTTAAAGCCTCTTTGTATGAATTTGTTTATCGTGTGTTTCAAGAATTAGCAGATGGGCAGGGGAACCCGCATGAAATGGATAAGGCAGAAGTAGCACGGCTATATATTCATCAGCATCTTCATCAACCATTATCTATACAAACATTGGCTGATACGCTTCATATTAGTACACGTCATTTATTACGAATTTTTAAAGCACGCTACGGGGTAGGACCACAAATTTATTTACAGCAATTAAGAATTGAGCACGCACAACAATATTTGGTGGAAAATCAATTTGGTATAAAGGAAATTGCTATTTCACTTGGCTATGAAGATGAATACTATTTTAGTCGTGCCTTTAAAAAGGCTACAAATATGGCACCAAGTAATTTTAGGCTGAAATATACATCTTATATGTCCGAAATGGCCATTACAAATGAGAATCATTTTCAATACAATGAGAATCAGCTCGCGCAAGCAAACCGATTTGAGAATGGAGAAAATGAAATCATGATGCAAAAGATGATTCAACATATAAGACTGCCTTTTTTTCTGAGCCTGTTTGTGTTATTAGCTGCATGTAATGAAGAATCGGTCTCATCAAAGGTAGAGGAACAAACTACTCCAGACACTATAGAGACAAGAATGGTGACAGATGACAGTGGCCGTGAAGTAGAAATTCCAGTGAGAGCAAAAAGAGTTATCACAGACTGGTATCTTGGCCAAATTTTAGCGTTAGATGTTGTACCAGTAGGAGGGGTAACAGCTAACCTGGATTATGCTGCGTTTTTAAAACAACACTACAAGGATCGGGAAATTACGAATATTGGTACTGATGGGAAGGTATCATTGGAAAAAATTTTAGAGCTAAAGCCAGATTTAATCATTACATGGAATCCAGAAGATGTAGGGAAATATGAGAAAATTGCACCTACAATTGTCTTTGCTGAAGATGCTCATTCATCCTCAATAGAGGAAATTAAAGCGATGGGAAGTTATTTAGGAAGACAAAAAGAAGCTGAAACATTTGTTAATGAGTTTGAAGATCGGATAGCTACAGCTAAGGAAAAAATAAATGATGTGGTTCCAGACGGAGCAACATTTACTATTTATGAAATGTTTGAAAAAAATGCAACGATTGTTGGAAATTCAAGCGTATCGGGTGGTAGAGCACTCTATCAAATTTTGGGTCTGAAGCCTCAAGAAAAAGTGCAGGAGTTATATGATGCAAAAGAGGCGAGTGGCGGACGTTATGAGATTTCCTACGAGGTAGTAGGTGATTTTGTAGCTGATTATAACTTCATGATTAACTTCTTTAACAAAGATGGGAAGTTGCCAGGGACTTGGACAAACTTAGATGTCGTAAAAAATAATCAAATTATAGAACTTCCCTCTGAATATTATTTTGCCTCTGATCCACTTTCGGGTCTCCATCAAGCTGAAGAGCTAGCTGACAAAATAGTAGAGTTTACGAAGACTCAACAAAAATAAATTAGTAGATATGAAGATTGATATTGCAATAGGAGGCTACAACCATGTTATTACAGCGATTTTTCTCATATTACAAACCATATAAACGCTTATTTATTTTAGATTTTAGCTGCGCCATTTTAGTAGCATTAATCGAATTAGCGTTTCCACTTGTTTTAAATAAAGTAATTGATGATATTTTGCCAGATGGCGAACTAAAGTGGATTATTATGGCGAGTTTATTGTTATTTGTCTTATATATTTTTAACTCCATTCTCCATTTCATTGTGTCGTATTGGGGACATATGCTAGGGATTAATATTGAAACGGATATGAGAAAGGAATCCTTTAGCCATGTACAAAAACTTTCTTTTAGATATTTTGATAATAATAAAACGGGACATCTTGTTTCCCGATTAACGAACGATTTAATGGATATCGGTGAGCTTGCCCACCACGGTCCTGAAGATATTTTTATTGCAGCAATGACCATTATAGGGACATTTGGTGTGATGTTCTACATAGATCCAACCTTTACAATTCTTATTTTCCTACTTGTGCCGATCATCCTAGTTCTGACGATTATTTTCGGAAAATTAATGTCCAAAGCATTTCGTCAAATGTTTGGAGATATTGCTGATTTTAATGCTCGCGTTGAAAACAATGTCAGCGGTATTCGTGTTGTACAGGCATTTACAAATGAGGATCATGAAATTAAACGCTTTAAGGTAAACAATGATAGATTCCGAATGACTAAATTGTTCTCTTATAAGGTCATGGCTTGGAATGAAGCCATTTCAGGTATTCTAACAAAGGTATTGTCATTATTTACATTATTTGTTGGAGCTTATTTTGTGTTAAATGGCGATCTATCGAATGGAGACTTTATCGCATTTATTTTACTTTCAGGGATTCTGCTTGGCCCAATTAATAAAATCAACATGTTTATAGAAAGCTATCCAAAAGGTATGGCAGGATTTAGACGCTATATTGAATTTCTTGAAACAGAGCCTGAGATAGCGGATCGACCAGAAGCGAAAGATATCGATGAAATTGATGGCGAAATCACATTCACAGATGTATCGTTTGGCTACTCAGATGCGAATCGTGCTTTACATCACATTAATTTACAGGTTCGCCCTGGTGAAACAGTGGCACTAGTAGGTCCATCAGGAGCAGGAAAATCTACAATTTGCAGTTTGCTGCCGCGTTTTTATGATGTCAATGAAGGTTCCATTAAAATTGATGGTGTGGATATAAGGGATTACAAATTGCAATCATTGCGTGGTCATATTGGGATAGTTCAACAAGATGTCTTTTTATTTGATGGCACTATTCGCGATAATATCGCTTACGGCAATCTGAATGCTAGTGAAGAAGATATTTGGTACGCAGCTCAGCGCGCACAGCTGACCGATGTCATTAAAGCACTCCCAGAGGGAATGGATACATTAATTGGTGAGCGAGGTGTGAAGTTATCAGGAGGTCAAAAACAAAGGCTATCCATCGCACGAATTTTCCTGAAAAACCCAAAAATTTTAATACTTGATGAAGCAACATCGGCATTGGACACTGAAACGGAACAAGCTATTCAACAAGCATTAAACGAGCTTTCTATTGGTCGTACGACGTTGGTAATTGCCCATCGATTAGCAACGATCAAGGATGCAGATAGAATTGTTGTTGTATCGAAAAAAGGCATTATTGAAGAAGGAACACATGAGCAATTAATGGAACGAAGACATGCTTATTATGGGTTGTATACAGCTCAATTTGGTCTACAAATATAAGGTTGGTTCAAAGCACTCTCAAAAATGAAAGGAAGTTAATTATGTCAGTACTAGAAATAGATCGTGTGGCGATTGGTTATTCCTCGACGCTCATAGTCAATGATTTAAGTGTGGAAATTCCAAAAGGGCAGATTTCCACAATTATCGGTCCAAATGGTTGCGGGAAGTCTACTTTATTAAAGGCAGTGGCCCGTGTACTTCAGACTCAAAATGGGGCGGTTTATTTAGATGGTAAAGCAATTCACCAATTGAAGACCAAGGAAGTAGCCAAAAGAATGGCTATTTTGCCTCAAACGGCAACAGCTCCAGGAGGCTTAACTGTTTTTGAGCTAGTATCATATGGTCGCTTTCCTCACCAAGTCGGATTTGGTACATTGCGCAAGGAAGACTATGAGTATATTCATTGGGCTATTGATGTAACGGGACTAAGGGAATTTAGTGATCGACCGATTGAAGCATTGTCAGGTGGCCAACGCCAAAGAGTTTGGATTGCCATGGCATTAGCACAAGGTACTGATATTCTAGTACTGGATGAACCAACCACATATTTAGATTTAGCCCATCAGCTAGATATTTTATTGCTTTTACAAAAGTTAAATAAAGAAGAAGGTCGAACAATAATCATGGTATTACATGATTTAAATCATGCATCACGCTTCTCCCACTTTATCATGGCCATGAGAGACGGGGATTTAATGGTGGATGGAAGTCCAGAAGAAGTGATGACAAAGGAAAATTTACAAAGAGTGTTCAATATTGATGCTGAAATGGCTGTTTGTCCATATAGTAAAAATCCAATCTGCCTATCCTATCAGCTATACGATATGAAGAAATAAAATTTAGTCTGTATGTTTATTGGGAAGTTTATAAGGAGGAAATAAAATGACTACGTCGACAGGAGTAGGAGAGCTCAACGATTTAGAGGAGCTACAGAAACGATCTCATCCGATCCGTGGAGTAGTAGCTTTAATTGTAGGAGTTATTGGATTAATTTTAGCTATTGGCTTATCGATCTCTTTTGGTGCAGCAGATATTTCACTGGGTACTGTTTGGACAGCAGTTACCCATTTTTCACCAGAATTAACTACACATCAAATTATTCATGATATCCGCTTACCGCGAGTACTCGGGGCAGCTCTAGTAGGAGCAAGCTTTGCAGTAGCGGGGGCGATTATGCAAGGTATGACACGTAACCCATTAGCAGATTCGGGGTTGTTAGGCTTGAACTCGGGAGCCGCATTTATGTTGGCGGTGTGCTTTGCCTTTTTCCCTGGTATGCCTTATATGTTTTTAATTTTATGGTCCTTTATTGGAGCAGGTCTTGGGGTAGCCATTGTTTATGGTATTGGGTCGCTGTCTAAAGGTGGTTTAACACCTATGCGACTTGTTTTGGCTGGTGCAGCTGTTAGTGCATTGCTTGGAGCGCTAGGAGAAGGGATTGCCCTTTATTACCGTATTGGTCAAGACCTTGCCTTTTGGTATGCGGGCGGTGTTTCGGGAACAAAATGGAGCCATCTACAAATATTATCACCTTGGATACTTATTGCGATGATAGGAGCTCTTATTTTATCACGTTCAATCACTGTACTGAGCTTAGGGGAGGAAATTGCTGTTGGGCTCGGACAACGTACGGGTGTTGTAAAAGTATGGGGAATGATCATTGTGTTAATTTTAGCGGGTGCGGCAGTTTCTGTTGTAGGAGCAGTTGGTTTTGTAGGCTTAATAATTCCCCATTTAACGAGATACATAGTTGGTCATGATTATCGCTGGATTATCGTTTGTTCGTTAGTATATGGAGCGTTGCTTGTGGTGTTAGCTGATTTAGTAGCACGCGTTATCAATCCTCCTTATGAAACGCCGATTGGTGCTTTAATTGCCTTTATTGGTGTTCCTTTCTTCCTGTATTTAGCACGTAAAGGAGGGAAAGAGCTATGAGTAACAGCTATTTAACGCCAA
This sequence comes from Lysinibacillus sp. GW247-5R2A, assembly GCF_059424475.1. NCBI lineage: Bacteria > Bacillati > Bacillota > Bacilli > Caryophanales > Bacillaceae > Lysinibacillus > Lysinibacillus sp. GW247-5R2A. The sequence continues at coordinate 109,418 of NZ_JBWKZL010000013.1, forward strand.
GTCAGCAGAAGACAAAAAAGAAAAATTTTATCATTATTGCTACATTGCTTGTGTTAATCTTCATTACCTTTGTGATTAGTATGAATACTGGGGTGATTAAGCTAACACCAATGGAGGTTTTTAAGACTCTTTTTGGACAAGGAGATGCACAGCAACAATTAATTCTATTTGAATTTAGGCTTCCACGAATTGTGATAGCTGTATTAGTGGGAATGGGCTTAGCTATATCAGGTGCTATTTTACAAGGTGTTTCTAAAAATGCTTTAGCAGACCCGGGCATTTTAGGGATTAATGCGGGTGCTGGTCTTGCAGTTATGCTGTATATTTCATTTTTTCCAACAACGAAGGCGGCACCTGTCTATTTACTGCCAGTACTTGCCTTTATAGGAGCGGGCTTAACAGCAGTTCTGATTTATTCACTTTCTTATAAACGACATGAAGGTATTACACCTATGCGTTTAATTTTAACAGGGGTAGCTGTAGCAGCAGGGATTAGCTCAGCAATGATTGTCCTAACACTACGCCTATCACCTGAAAATTATCAGTTTGTGGCAACATGGCTGGCAGGGAGCATATGGGGTTCAAATTGGAGATTTGTTCTTTCATTATTACCATGGTTAGTAATCTTATTACCATTTGTTTATGCGAAATCGCGGGTATTAAACGTTTTGAATTTAGGCGAATTAACAGCTGTCGGATTAGGGGCTTCAATTGAAAAAGAGCGCCGTTGGTTATTAGCCGCAGCAGTAGGCTTAGCAGGCGCTAGTGTTTCTGTAAGTGGTGGCATTGGCTTCGTAGGGCTCATCGCTCCACATTTAGCTCGCCAACTGGTTGGGGCAAAGCATCAATTTTTACTTCCTGCGGCGGCATTATTAGGGGGTTTTCTCGTATTAATGGCTGATACGATTGGTCGTTCTATACTCGAGCCTTCAGAAATTCCAGCGGGGATCGTCGTAGCCGTTATAGGCGCTCCTTATTTCTTGTATTTATTAGCACGATTAAAGGAATAGATAGTGAAAGTATTTTTGTGAACAATAAAGGTGGGGTAGCCGAGTGCCTATCATAATTCTCGGAATTAGCATGAAGGGGATGGAATCTAATAATGGTGAAAGAACTATATGATGTAACGATTGTTGGCGGTGGTCCAGCAGGTCTCTATACAGCCTTTTATAGTGGCATGCGAGATTTAAAAACGAAAATTATCGAGTATAGCTCTCAGCTCGGTGGTCGTATGTTAATTTATCCTGAAAAAATGATTTGGGACGTTGGGGGAGTTACACCTATTTTAGGCGGACAGCTTATCAACCAGCTTGTTGAACAAGCTCAAACTTTTGATCCGACAATTGTTTTAAATCAAAAGGTAGAAGGATTAGAAAAACAACCAGATGGAACATTTATATTAACTTCCTCAACGGGGGAAAAGCATTATTCTAAAACAGTGATTTTGGCAGTGGGTTATGGCGTTCTAACGATGCAAAAGCTTGAAATAGAAGGAGCAGATCGCTATGAAGTAACTAATTTACACTACACTGTACAGGAATTAGAGATTTTCCGAGATAAACATGTTTTAATTTCAGGCGGTGGTAATTCAGCCGTCGATTGGGCGAATGAGTTAGAGCCAATTGCAGCGAGTGTTACGATCGTTCATCGTCGAGAGGACTTCGGTGGTCATGAAAAGAACGTTTTACGGATGAAGGAATCCTCCGTATGTGTAAAAACGCCATATGAAGTAGTGCAATTACATAGTGATGGAGATTTAATCCAGTCTGTATCGATTATGAATAAAGAGACAGAAGAGATAGAGCGAGTTGAAGTAGATGCCGTTATTGTGAACCATGGCTTAAAATGTGATTATGGTGCACTAGAAGAATGGGGATTACATATAGAAGATGGTGTAGCACTCGTCAATGAAAAGAGAGAAACTAATATAGAAGGAATCTATGGAGCGGGTGATTTTATTGATCATCCAAGTAAAGTTAGGCTAATAGCAGGTGCCTTTACAGATGGCGTATTAGCGTTAAATAGTGCAAAACTATTAATAGAACCTGATGCACCAAAAGTTGCTTATGTTTCTTCCCATAATATCCGTTTCAAAGAGAGAAATGAAAAAATAGGGTTACAAGACAATGATTATCGTGAGGTTCGTGGATAAAAACTATTGAAATCTTTCTTTTGATATTTTTTTCTTGAAAATAATAAAACGCCTATGCTATACTTCATAAGTATGCAACGTGTACATATATAGCTGATGGTTTCACTCATATTCGGGCTATGTAAGGTACAGTTCGATAATACTCTGTTCCAGATGGTTCAGGGCGAGAGGAGAAAACGAATATGAAACAAGGAATTCATCCAGACTACAAAGAAGCAACAGTAACTTGCTCTTGTGGGAACACTTTCAAAACTGGTTCAGTAAAAGAAAACATCGTTGTCGAGTTCTGCAACGAATGTCACCCATTCTATACTGGCCGTCAAAAATTCGCGTCTGCTGATGGTCGCGTGGATCGTTTCAACAAAAAATACGGTCTTAAAAACTAATGTTAGTTTAATACCTGCCAAGCATGTGCTTGGCAGGTATTTTTTTCAGTAAATATGACACGTTGATGCAAGTCTTTTCAAAATACAGATCGACCAAAAGAAAGGGAGAAGACAGTATGGCGCAGCTATATTTTAAACATGGTGCAATGAATAGTGGAAAATCAATAGAAATTTTAAAAGTTGCCCATAATTATGAAGAACAACAGAAACCTGTAATGATGTTTACATCAGGATTAGATACACGTGATGAGGTTGGTTTTGTTTCCAGTCGAGTAGGTCTAAGACAGCAAGCCATCCCTGTTTATGAAGATACAAATATTTTTGAACTTGTGCGAAACAATTCAGTTAAACCATATTGTGTACTTGTGGATGAAGTTCAATTTTTAAAAAAAGCGCATGTTTTACAACTAGCTAACATTGTGGATGAATTAGATATTCCAGTCATGGGCTTTGGCTTAAAAAATGATTTTCAAAATGAACTGTTTGAAGGCAGCCAATACATGCTTACATATGCAGATAAAATTGAAGAAATGAAAACCATTTGTTGGTTCTGCCATAAAAAAGCAACGATGAATTTACGAGTAGATGGAAATGGACAGCCTGTGTATACAGGAGATCAAATTCAAATTGGTGGAAATGATTCCTATTATCCAGTATGCCGAAAATGTCACGCTCATCCTTCGCTATAATGGAAGATCACAGTATGAAGCACTAAGAAAAAGTGGCGTATATGCGAAAAGTTTTTTATACTAAGTAGTGGACATACACATTGTAAATAACCATTATGCTTTAGCATAATTTTAATGGAGAGCTCTTGGTAAATAGGAGCAATTTAAGAAACTAAATAGAGGTGAAATCCATGTTTGATCGATTACAGGCAGTGGAGGATCGCTATGAAAGGCTGACAGAGCTTTTAAGCGACCCGGATATTGTTAATGATAGTAAGAAATTACGTGAATATTCGAAGGAACAATCAGATATCCAAGAAACTGTGGATTCGTATCGTGAATATAAAAATGTCAAAGAGCAATTAGTAGATACACGTGAAATGTTAGATAGCGAAAAAGATCCTGATATGCATGAAATGGTAAAGGAAGAATTTAACCTATTAAAAGCACAGCAGGAAGAACTTGAGGAGCGTTTACGTATTTTATTAATTCCCAAAGATCCTAATGATAATAAGAACGTTATTATGGAAATTCGTGGAGCGGCTGGTGGAGACGAGGCAAATATTTTTGCTGGTGATTTATTCCGCATGTATTCCCGTTATGCAGAAACACAGGGCTGGAAAATTGATATTATGGAAGCCACTCCAAACCCAATGGGCGGCTATAAAGAAGTGATCTTTATGATTAACGGACAAGGTGCTTATTCAAAGTTCAAGTTTGAAAATGGTGCACACCGTGTACAACGTGTACCTGCTACCGAATCACAAGGACGTATCCATACATCAACAGCAACAGTAGCATGTTTACCTGAGGTAGAGGAAGTAGACGTTGAAATTCATGAAAAAGACATTCGTGTAGACACATTTGCATCTTCTGGTGCGGGTGGTCAATCCGTAAATACAACGATGTCTGCGGTTCGTATGACCCATTTACCAACGGGTGTTGTAGTTTCCATGCAGGATGAGCGTTCTCAAATTAAAAACCGTGAAAAGGCAATGAAAATTTTACGCGCTCGTGTAGCAGATATGTATATGCAAGAAGCGCAAAAAGAGATCGATGCCACACGTAAGTCAGCTGTGGGTTCTGGTGATCGCTCGGAGCGAATTCGCACATACAATTATCCACAAAACCGTGTAACAGACCACCGTATTGGGTTAACGATTCAAAAGCTAGATCAAATCGTCGAAGGTAGATTGGACGAAATTATCGATACGCTTATTTTAGAAGAACAAGCATCGAAGTTAGAGCGCTTAAATGATGACTTATAAAAATGTGATGGAGGCCCTTGAGTGGGCTTCTTCTTTTTTAGTGGATAATGGTCGGGAGCAAACTGCGGCACGTATTGTTATGCAGCATATACTTGGTACAAGTTATTCAGAGGTTATGCTACATTTACAGGATCAATTAACAGAAGAACAGCAAGTAAAATTTAAAGCTCTTATAGAAGAACATGTCAATGGTCGCCCAGTTCAGTATTGTGTGGGAAGTGAGGAGTTTTATGGTCGTTCATTTATCGTCGATGAATCAGTTTTAATTCCTCGACCGGAAACGGAAGAACTAATTCTTGGCACTATTAATCGTATGACTAAACTATTTCAGCATCAAGCATTGAAGGTAGCCGATATAGGTACGGGTAGTGGGGCTATTGCCATTTCAATGAAGCTGGAATGTCCTGCGTTAACGGTCGTAGCAACTGATGTATCTGAGGATGCATTAGCGACAGCACAAAAAAATGCACAGAGATTAGAGGCCGATATTGATTTTAGGTTGGGAGATTTAACTGCTCCGCTTGCGGGTGAAAAATTTGATATTATTTTATCGAATCCTCCATATATCGCGTTTGATGAGGCTGAGGCTATGTCAGATGTTGTACTAAAGCATGAGCCCCATAGCGCACTATTTGCGGAGGAAGATGGTCTTATTTTATATCGACAATTAGCAGAGCAATTGCCAACCTATATGAATAGACCCGCATTAATTGGGTTAGAAATCGGTTATACACAAGGTGAAAAAGTAGCAAAATTCTTTCAAGATAGTTTTCCACAGGCTACGATTTCGGTAGAAAAAGATATTAATGGGAAACCGCGAATGATTTTTTGTGAGATTCATGTATAAAGTGTCTTCATCTTGCCAACAATGTTGAGCAAGGAGGGATTTATATGTTAAATGAATACAAGTTTATTAGATTACCTAAACAAAATATCTTTTTAGCGTTTGCTAGATTAGTAGTAGTGGCTGTTGCCTTACAGCTATGTGTGTTATATATTCCATCATTAGTAGGTTTTGCAAAAGAGGCTACTAATCAAGAACAAGAAAACGATTTTAGGATTCGTGTAATTGCTAATAGCAATACAGCACAAGATCAGTATGAAAAAGAGCAGCTTGTGGAAGAGTTAAAGCCCTATTTTATGCAAGTAGTAACTGCAGGAGTTGCCGGGAATGAGCAAATTCAAACGTTAAAGCAACAAATTGAAACAGAATTAAGCGAAAATTATCCACAGATTGATACACAGGTAGTGGTTGGGGATAACTTATTTCCGCCTAAAAGACAGGGAGCAGTCTTATATCCACAAAATGTGTATCACTCCATTGTAGTGAAAATTGGTGATGCGCGTGGCGATAACTGGTGGTGCAGTATATTCCCATCCATTTGCGAGCCTGAAAAAGAAGAAGTAAAAGCCGAAGAGCCAGAAGAGGAAGAGCAAGTAACATTCTTTATTTGGGAATGGGTGAAAGGGCTTTTTGCATGAATTGTTCACAAATTCAGATAACTTATACACATTTTTTAAGAAGTTATAAACATTATGTGGATAATTCAGTAAGAATCAATAACTGAAGGTAGGTTTTAATCATGGAAACCGTTTGCAAGGTTGTGGACAGTAATGTGAATAGTCAAATTAATTATACACAAGCTGTGGATATCTTAAATGCGGGGGAGGTAGTAGCATTTCCGACAGAAACGGTTTATGGGCTAGGAGCTGTTGCCACAAATGATGTGGCTGTGAAGAAGATATTTGAAGCGAAGGGCCGCCCTTCAGATAACCCTTTAATTGTTCATGTTGGTACAAAAGAGGAAGTAACGAACTATATAGAACATATTTCTGACATTGCCAAGCAATGCATGGATTTATTTTGGCCAGGACCGTTAACGCTGGTGATGCCTGCTAAACCAAATGTGCTGGCTCAAAGTGTAACGGCTGGATTATCGACTGTCGGTATTCGGATGCCAGACCATCCAGTAGCACTTGCCTTATTACAGCAGCTTCAAAAACCGCTTGCTGCGCCAAGTGCTAATCGTAGTGGTAAGCCGAGTCCAACAGAAGCTATCCATGTTTTAGATGATTTGGGAGGGTACATACCTTATATTTTAGATGGAGGTTCCACAGGAATTGGGCTAGAGTCCACTGTATTAGATGTGACACATGAGCCTCCAGTAATCTTACGTCCAGGTGGCATTACGAAGGAGATGCTTGAAGCTAACATTGGTCCGGTTATTCAACCAACCAAAATAGAGCAGAAACTAGAAGAGACTCCGAAGGCTCCGGGCATGAAATATACACATTATGCACCAAATGCACCGGTATACTTAATCAATTGTCATGATGGGGAAGTAAGTGAAGCTGTTCAACAATTACAGCAGCAAGGACATAGCGTAGCACTTCTTGCACCTGAAAATTTCCAACATAGTAAAGCTGATTTTTACTTTTCAGTAGGTGAAGAGGGAAGTAAAGAAGAAATGGGTGCTTCGTTATACCATGCACTTAGAGCATGTGATAAAACAACAGCTACCGTTATTTTAGCTACGACCACTTCGACGGAAGGCGTAGGGGCAGCTATTATGAATAGACTTGAAAAGGCCTCTGGGGGCAAATGGTATTCATTATAAATAAAGTTAAGTGACAAAAGACATTGAAAATTCACATGTCTTTTGTCCTTTTTTATGTGCATGAATCATATTTATAAAAAGGAAAATCTTATGTGGACAAATATGATAATAATGTATTTTCGAGCATAAAATGATAAAATATTAGGGAGAGAAGGAGTGCATTCTTGCAGGGAATTCTTGCAGGTATATTAACGTCTGTTGATGTTATTGGTCTATATGTATTGCTGCCGAATGTTAGATATCGCTTATTTTTATCAGTATGGACGGCTGCGTTGCATATGATTTTTCCTTTATTGGGATTTGAATTAGGAAACTATTTAGTTCGTTTTCTATTAGAATGGGGACAATGGATATCGAGTATTTTGTTATTTTGCATTGGCGTGCATTTACTATTATTCTCTCATCGGGACGAAAAAGTTACAATTTCCCCCGTACTTTTAGCCGTGACTGCAAGCCTAGATACCTTTTCAGTTAGTGTTTCTTTTGGTATGCTAAACTTAGAAAAAACAATTTTTATTATGAGTGCAGGCTTGAGTGCCTTGATTTGCGCCTATGGGTCATTAGTCATTGCACGGAGGAGCCAAGTCTTTTTTGGGAATAAAATTCAAATCGTTGCTGGCATTATTTTTATAATCATGAGTATCCTAGCAATTCAGCAATAATTCATATAAAAATGGAGAGTGATAAGTGTGAAAATATTATTTGTTTGTACAGGCAATACTTGTCGCAGTCCAATGGCAGAAGTCATATTAAAACATAAACAAATAGACAATTTAGAAGTACGTTCTGCAGGTATTTATGCTATGCCTAATGCCCAAATGTCAGCACATGCGCAACAAGTGTTAAATAATGCCGGAATGTCTCATCAGCATTTTGCAACACAATTATCCATGGTAGAAATGGACTGGGCAGATTTAGTCCTAACGATGACTACCGCTCACAAAGACACTGTTATATCAAGTTTCCCAGGAACAGATCATAAAGTATTTACTTTGAAAGAGTATACGAATGAAGGCGGCCTGGAGAATGTAGTCGATCCTTACGGTGGTAATAGAGCAATATACGAAGCAACATTTACGGAATTACATGAATTGGTTGATCAATTAATACAAAAACTATAATAGAATTGAGGAGCCCTATGAAAAAACAATTTGGTTTACGACTTAAATTGGTGTTATTTGTGAGCGTGCTAGCATTAATTACTTACAGTATCAGTTTTATATTTATTGAATATTTACAACCGACCTTCTTCCCGAGTATTAATGGGAAAGTGTTTCAAGTGGTGACTTATGCATTAGGAATCACATGGTCAGGCATATTGGCTGCCATTTTTAGCGTAATTTTAATTAAACCTTTACAACAACTTGAGCATTCCGCAACTCTAGTAGCAGAGGGGAAAATTGGACAGGATGTTCAAATGCCTAAAACAAACGATGAGATTCGTTCGGTTGCAGAGGCATTCCAACAAATGGTGCTAAATTTACGTCAAATGGTCGAAAGTATCGATCAAAATTTCCAACAGACCAATCAATCGATCATTCAGCTCTCAGATGAAGCGGGAGTCGCTACTCGAAAAGCAGAAGGTATTGCGTCAACCGTTAAGCATATTTCGGCAGGAGCGGAAGCATCTGCGACAGCTGTACAAGATACCGCTGAGGCGATTGAGGATGTACGAGCTCTTGCAACAGAAGTAAATAGTAGAGCCGAAGCATCTGCATCACAATCTACAGAGATATTACATAATTTATCGACAACAACAAATGCAATTGAAACATTAGTAAATAGTATTCAGCAAATAGCTACGGGTAACAATGAGGCCTTAAAAAGCATTCATGCTTTAGAAGAAAATGCGGGTCAAGTTGAGCGCATTATAGGCTTAGTTGGTGATATTGCGGCACAAACAAATTTACTAGCTTTAAATGCATCTATTGAAGCAGCTCGTGCAGGAGAACATGGAAAAGGCTTCGCTGTAGTTGCGGAGGAAGTTCGTGGTTTAGCAGATGAAAGTGCAAAAGCTGTCCAAGGGATTACTGCTCTAATCCAGTCTATGCAGCAAAATGTTGAGGTCGTAGTTAAACAAATGAATGAACAGGTAGCCTTTGCAACGAAGGAAGCAGATCGAGTATCTGAAACAACGACAGCTGTAGAAGGAATGTCATCTAATGTACATGAAATGGCAACAGCGATTGTAGAGATATCTTCACTAATTGAACAGCAGATGCATAATATTGAGACAACTGCACGTCAATCACAAGAAGTGGCTGCAATAGCAGAAGAAACATCAGCGGGTGCACAAGAAGTTCGTAGTGCGGCTGAAGAGCAAGCCTATGCTATTGAACAGGTAGAGCACCTAGCACAAAGTTTAAAAAAGCAATCAGAAGCTTTGCATAAAGTGATTCAACAATTTGATCGACAGGCTTAGTCCTGAAAGGCTGTTTATAAATGCGATGAAAAATCGGATTTATAGACAGTTTTTTTATTTTTGGAAGAAATAGTGATATAGTTTGTCCACTGTATATAAAATGTGAAAAAAACTTTAGTAGATAGAATATTACAACAAAAGACCGTTATACGAATTTATTAACATGATATTCACACTATCCACAAAAAAAACAACTTAAAAGTGAATGATTTTTAGCTTGGTGACAATAAATGTTCGTCTTTTAGGAGAAATCAGCATAAAAATACAAGAAAAATCGTGTTATTCTTCAGAAAGAAGTGGTACACTAAGGTTGACTATAATTCGAAAAGAGGGAACCCAGTGAGAATAGCAATTTCTTCTGATCACGGAGGCAACAACCTACGTCGTGAGATCATGCAGCTACTAGATGAGCTTCATATTAGCTACGAAGATTTTGGTCCACAATCTGCGGATTCAGTAGACTACCCGGATTACGCAAAGCCAGTTTCTGATGGTGTAGCGAACGGAGAATTTGATAAAGGCATTTTAATTTGTGGCACGGGAATTGGTATGTCAATTGCTGCAAATAAGGTGAACGGTATTCGTTGTGCGCTAGTACATGATGTATTTAGTGCGAAGGCAACGCGATGCCATAATGACTCTAATGTTTTAGCTATGGGTGAACGTGTTATTGGCCCAGGTCTTGCACGTGAAATTGTCCAAACGTGGCTAGAAACAGAGTTTGAAGGTGGTCGTCATACACGACGCATCGAAAAAATTACTGAACTTGAGCAATAAATGATTGTTATTCCATATATGGCATTCATCAAGGATGTCATATATGGCATGATTTTAATGGATATAGATGAAGGAGCTGAGCTTAATGGTTGTAAAACAAATACGAACGCATTTGACTCAGTTACTCAGTGAATTTGAAGAGCAGGTAGCATTACGACCTCATACTATTTTTGTCGTAGGATGCTCTACATCTGAAGTGATTGGTCAGAAAATTGGCACAGCAGGCGCATTGGAGATAGGGGAAGCGATTTTCGAGCCGTTACAAGAATTTGCAATGAAACACCAGCTACATTTAGCGTTTCAAGGCTGTGAGCATATTAATCGTGCTATTACAATGGAGGCATCAACAGCTGAACGCTTTGGCTACGATCCAGTGGCGGTAGTTCCAGTACGTACTGCGGGTGGCTCTATGTCCGCATACGCCTATACGCGTTTTGCTAACCCTGTGGTTGTTGAAACCATTCAGGCACATGCAGGTATTGATATTGGCCAAACATTAATTGGTATGCATTTGAAAGCAGTAGCTGTCCCAGTTCGCACATCAGTGAAAATGGTGGGAGAAGCAGTGGTGACGATTGCAACAACACGTCCAAAGCTAATTGGCGGGGAACGTGCTGTATATAAATAATAGAGGATACTAGGAGGCTTTTTCTAACATGGCATATGAAAAATTAGCAGTACAAGACAAGGCAGTATTAGAAGGAATTCTTGCAGAAAAAACACGTCAACAAGCAAATATCGAATTGATTGCATCTGAAAACTTTGTTTCTGAAGCAGTTATGGAAGCTCAAGGTTCTGTACTGACAAATAAATACGCAGAAGGTTATCCAGGTAAACGCTACTATGGTGGCTGTGAACATGTAGACGTTGTTGAAGATATTGCACGTGATCGTGTGAAAGAAATCTTCGGAGCGGAATACGCAAACGTGCAACCACACTCTGGTGCGCAAGCGAATATGGCTGTATACCACACAATTTTAGAACCAGGTGACACGGTTCTTGGTATGAACCTTTCACATGGTGGTCATTTAACGCATGGATCTCCTGTAAATTTCTCGGGTATTCTTTATAATTTTGTGGAATATGGTGTAACAAAAGACACACAAGTTATCGATTACGAAGATGTACGTCAAAAAGCATTAGAGCATAAGCCAAAACTTATTGTTGCGGGTGCTTCTGCATACCCACGTGAAATCGACTTTTCTAAATTCCGTGAAATCGCAGATGAAGTAGGTGCATACTTCATGGTGGATATGGCACATATTGCTGGTCTTGTAGCTGTTGGCGAGCATCAATCTCCAGTTCCGTATGCAGACTTTGTTACATCAACTACACATAAAACATTACGTGGACCACGTGGTGGATTAATTCTTGCTTCAAAAGAATGGGAGCAAAAATTAAACAAATCTGTATTCCCAGGAATTCAGGGTGGACCATTAATGCATGTCATTGCTGCTAAAGCTGTTGCATTTGGCGAAGTGTTACAACCAGAATTTAAAGACTATGCAAAACAAATAAAATTAAATGCAAAAGCTTTAGCTGAAGTTCTAATTGAAGAGGGCGTTGAAATTGTATCTGGTGGTACAGACAACCACTTATTACTATTAAACGTTAAATCTCTTGGTCTAACAGGTAAAGTAGCAGAGCATGCATTAGACGAAGTGGGCATTACAACTAACAAAAATACAATCCCTTACGATACGGAGTCTCCATTCGTTACTTCAGGTATTCGTATCGGTACACCAGCTGTTACATCTCGTGGCTTTAAAGAGGAAGATATGAAAGAAGTAGGTGCAATTATTGCAGCTGTTCTTAAAAACCCTGAAGATGAAGCGGTTCAAGCGGATGCAAAAGATCGCGTCAAAGCATTAACAGATAAACATCCATTATACGCTTAATCGCATGTATAGACTGTGTTTAGAGTGAAAATTTCACTTTAAACACAGTTTTTTATTTAAAATTAAGTAGAATAATCCTCTTTATTTTGAATAAATTTACATATAATCAGTAGAAAACGATATATTATAGTAGGCTGAGGACAGATAGTGTCCAAGAAAAGAAGTTTTTTTTAATAAAAGTGAAAATTTAATTAAATATTATGTACAATGGAAATGGGATGAAGTGATAGAGACGGAGGGGTTGGATGGTCACTAAATCGTTAGATGTAGATAATGATGTTTTATTAAATAGTATTCTTAAATTAGGGGATAATTCTAAGGAAAGCTATGTAATTTTTGATGCAACAAATCATCATATTATAGTAGAGTGTAATGAATCCTTTTGTAACCTTACAAATGCTTCGAGGTCACAAATCCTAAAAACTAATTACTTTGCATGGCTATCAGATGAGAAAATGACAACCATTAAAATGATCAAAGAAAATATACATAACGGTATCATGGTGCAAGCGAAGCTACATCACAAAGGTATCAATAAACCCCTATTCTGGGCAGAAATACAAGCACTCCCATTTCGGAATGATGCAAATATTACGCAATATGTGTTGGTCCTTATGAAGGATGTTACGTATGATCATACAGAAGATTTCTTAATGCGTTTAGAAAATGATATGTATAAGGCGATAGAGAGAGATAGCTCTTTTGAGCAAAAGATGCATATTATTTGTCATGGAATTGATGAGTTTTTTATGCCCAATACTTCAAGCATGGTTCTCATTAAAACAGAGAGCAATCTATTACAGGCTTTTACAGATAATTGTCGAAAAAAAGATGTACCGAGATGCTGTGAAAATAATGATTTTTTTACGAAGGTTATGCAATCAGAAACTTCTATTTTCATTGAAAACTTGGATGAGGTACATATTCCAGATGAACATAAACAGTTTGCTGCCTCATCTCACAAACCGTATGGATTATATATACCTATACGCAATCAACAGCGACAAGTCATAGGGCTCTTTTCAATATATTATGAGCAAGCACAGAATGACTCCTCCTATTTTAAAAGTATGTTTCGTAAAATTGGTGCGCTTGTTGCCTTAGCGTTTACGTATGCAAGAGCACAAAGAAAAATATGGGATCTAGCCTATACTGACATTACAACAGGTTTACCTAATCGTCATAGCTTTGTGAATTTCCTCGAAAAAGAGGTTGAACGTGGACAAAATGGTTATATCAAAATTGTAAAGCCAAGCGAATTTCATCAAGTGGTTGAATTGTATGGGCGAGAATTTGGCGATGAATTATTAAGGCAGCTCGCCAAACGGCTAGAGCAAGACAAACCAGCGGATCGCGAATATATTGCTAGATTTACTAGCTCGAGTCTAATTTTATCCACCATGACTTTCGATGAAAATTTAAATAAATATGAAAGCCGTATCAAAGAGACAATTCGGCAGCCATTTATAATAGGAGGAAAACAAATCTACATCACATTAAAAACAGGTATTGCTTCTTTTAATGATGACATAAAGATTAATGATGCAATCCGGTTTGCTGATAATGCGCTCTCCTTTGCTACCGATAAACCAGGTACACATACTGAAATTTTTACGACAGAAAAAAATGACGTTCTTGTACAGCAAATGACTGTTTTAAATCATTTGTCACAGGCAATCAAAAATAAAGAAATTACAGTTCATTTACAGCCAAAAGTAGATTTGCGGAATGGAGAGATTCAAAGTATAGAGGCTCTTGCGCGCTGGATATCCCCAAAGCTAGGCTTTGTGTCACCAGCAATCTTTATTCCAGTAGCGGAAAGTGCAGGAAAGGTTAGAGAAATTGACGTTTTAGTTTTAGAAACTGTGCTTTCATGGCTGGCAGAGCGGCAAAAGTTAGGAAAGAAATTAGTGAAAATAGCAGTCAATATTTCACCTGATCACTTTTACTATACGCATTTTGTTCCAGATACGCTAAAGCTCGTTCGGAAGTATGGTATAGAACCAAGTAATATTATATTGGAAGTAACAGAAAATATAGGGTTAGTAGATTTTCAATCTGCCTATAAAATTATTCAAGAATTAAAAAGCTATGGTTTCAATACATCCGTGGATGATTTCGGAACAGGATTTTCTTCATTGAGCTATCTGCAACAATTACCATTCACTGAATTAAAGATTGATCGAAGCTTTATTAATGCGTTAGAGGATCCAGCAACGCTTGCTATTGTACGCTCGATTATACAATTGGCATTAAACTTAGGAATGATTTCTGTGGCTGAGGGAATTGAAACAGAAGAACAGGTTGAAATACTCCGTGCATTAGGTTGTACCGTTGGACAAGGATTTTTCTATTTTAAACCAATGGCAATAGAAGAGTTAGATTTAATTCTTGATCAATAACTCACTTTGTCCAAAGAAAATATAATAAAAGGAGTTGCCTTAAATTTATTTTTGAGGCGGCTCCTTTTTTCTGTTATACTAGTTGAGATAAAAATGAAATCCGAACGGTTAGGAGAGAATCCCTTTGAGCAAAGTCTATGTATTTGATCATCCACTAATCCAACACAAATTAACTTATATTCGCGACAAGAATACAGGTACAAAAGAATTTCGTGAGCTAGTAGACGAAGTAGCAACACTTATGGCTTTTGAAATTACACGTGATATGCCGGTGGAAGAAATTGAAATTGAAACACCTGTAACGATTGCGAAAACAAAAGTACTTTCTGGTAAAAAGCTAGCGATTGTACCGATTCTACGTGCAGGAATTGGTATGGTAGATGGCGTGCTAAAGCTTATCCCTGCAGCAAAAGTTGGCCATATTGGTCTTTATCGCGACCCTGAAACTTTAAAACCAGTTGAATATTACGCAAAACTTCCAGCAGATGTGGAAGAACGTGATTTCATTATTGTAGATCCAATGTTAGCAACTGGTGGTTCAGCAGTGGAAGCTATTAACTCATTGAAAAAACGTGGAGCTAAAAACATTAAATTCATGTGCTTAATCGCTGCACCAGAGGGTGTCAAAGCTATTCAAGAAGAACATTCAGACGTAGATATTTACATTGCTGCTTTGGATGAAAAGTTAAACGATCATGGCTATATTGTACCTGGTCTAGGTGATGCCGGAGACCGCCTATTCGGCACAAAATAAAAATGTTGTTATGAATTTCCTCATTTAGGAAACTAATAATTTGTGAAAGCGTCCTTCAAATTTGAAGGGCGTTTCATAGTATGTCAAGGTAAGTACCCCTCATGTTGAACTTCAACAGATGTGGTGTCCTTTTCATACAATAACAAAAAGGACGGTGCAGATCGTTTTGATGAAAAAATGGAAAGTAATGACGATTTTTGGGACAAGACCAGAAGCAATTAAAATGGCTCCTCTTGTTTTGGAGTTACAAAAGTATCCTGAGCAAATAGAATCTATTGTAACAGTAACAGCACAACATCGCCAAATGCTAGATCAAGTACTAGAGACATTTGAAATAACACCAAACTATGATTTAAATATAATGAAAGATCGTCAAACATTAATTGATGTGACGACAAACGCATTGCAAGGTTTAGATCAAGTAATGAAAAAAGCGCAACCGGATATCGTTTTGGTACACGGTGATACAGCAACGACTTTCATTGCAAGCTTGGCAGCGTTTTATAACCAAATCGCAATTGGGCATGTTGAAGCAGGACTGCGAACTTGGAACAAGTATTCACCATACCCTGAGGAAATGAATCGCCAGTTAACAGGTGTAATGGCTGATTTACATTTCGCACCAACAGAAGTATCTAAAAAGAATCTTTTAGATGAAAATAAAAACGCTGATACAATATTTGTAACAGGTAATACGGCTATTGATGCATTAGCTACAACTGTTAGCGAGCATTACACGCATCCTGTATTAGACAAAATTGGCGAAGATCGCATGATTTTATTGACGGCACATCGTCGCGAAAATCTTGGTGAGCCCATGCGTCATATGTTCAAAGCAATCACTAGAATTTTAGCTGAGCATGATGATGTTCAAGTGGTATATCCAGTCCATATGAATCCTGCTGTAAGAGAAATCGCGAATGAAATTTTAGGTGACAATGCACGAGTACATTTAATAGAGCCACTCGAAGTATTTGACTTCCATAACTTTGCGGCGAGCTCTTACATGATTTTAACGGATTCTGGTGGCGTCCAAGAAGAGGCACCATCTTTAGGGAAGCCAGTTCTTGTCCTTAGAGACACAACAGAGCGCCCTGAAGGAATTGCAGCTGGAACATTAAAGCTAGCAGGAACTGAAGAAGATACAATTTATGCCTTAGCTAAAGAATTGTTAACAGATAAAAAGGCTTATGAGGCAATGGCACAAGCGTCAAATCCATATGGTGATGGACATGCATCTAAACGAATTGTAGAGGCATTGCTAGGTTTTTTACAAAAAACTAATTAATGTACTATAATTTAATTGAAAAATAAGTCTAATGTACCTGTTGAATTGGGTAAGCTAATTTATGAGCATAATTATGTCGTAAATTAGCTTTTTCTATGAGCCAAGAAAATAAGAACATTTGAAACTATGAAATTTCATACACAAATTTGTCAACAATTTGACAAGAGTATATAGGTTGTGAAGTTTTTCTCTATTACCAATTGACTTCAAATATCACCTATTGTATGCTTACAAAGGGTAAGAATGATAAGGGTTTCAGTCATAATTAGGACGTTGAAACACTTGTTATATCAACTTTCTACTAAATTGACAGTTCAAAATAAAACTGTCGATTTGCAACGTTTTGTGCGTTTCGGTTTTTACCGAGTTGGTAAGGGGTGTAAGTTATTTTTTGGGTATTTACACCTGTAATTGAAATGACTCTCCCATTACTATTCCGCTGTGAGTAGTGCCTTTCACTGCTCTTTTCTGATTTCACATGGTGGTCAGCAAACGCTTTCAATACTCGAAAATTTGATTCAGGAGATTACAACCAATGCTAGATTTGCATCACATTTTTGCTGTGCAGAAGAGGGCGTTATTTTTTTTGCTTGCACTCTGCGCATTAGGCTGGGGATTCACTTCCTTTCAAACTGTATTTGCGGGCATCGCAGTCGGTGCATTCTTTGGTACGTATAATTTTTGGATTCTAGTTCGCCGTATGGAGAAGTTTGACAGGTCCATTAGTGAAGGGAAGAAAATAGGCTCACTTGGTACAGCACTGCGCTTTGGATCAGGTGTTGCGGCAGTCGCAATAGCCATTTCGTTGCCAAACTATTTTCACTTAATTAGCACGGTCATAGGGCTAATGATTCCGTACGTTTTTCTCTTTGTCGAGAGAATTGTGTCACATGTAAGGAACCGCTAATGTGCTTTAAATTAGAAAGAGAGGTGAAAAATAACAATGAATCATGAAGCTCCGTTACTAGAAGTCGGTTTTTTAACTTTTAATAAATCGACAGTTCTGATGTTACTAGTTGCTGCAATTATCGTATTTTTAATTGCCTTTATTTCAACTAGAAGCTTAAAACTAAAACCAACTGGTATGCAAAACTTCATGGAATGGATTATGGACTTCGTTAAGAATATCATCAAAAGCAATATGGACTGGAAAACTGGTGGTCGATTCCACATTCTGGGTATTACGCTAATTATGTTTATCGCAGTATCTAACTTATTAGGTCTTCCATTCTCAATCGCTTATGGTCATGAACTTTGGTGGAAATCACCAACAGCTGACCCAACTGTAACGATGACGTTGGCAACGATGATTTTAGTTTTATCGCATTTCTATGGTGTAAAAATGAAGGGTACTGGCCATTATGCTGGTACATTCTTTAAACCAATGTCTTTCATGTTCCCACTTAAAATAGTAGAGGAATTTGCAAATACATTAACGTTAGGTTTACGTCTTTACGGTAACATTTACGCGGGTGAGATTTTACTTGGCTTATTAGCCGGTTTAGCATCATCAGGTGCTGTGGGATTCATCGGGGCAATCGTTCCAATGATGGCATGGCAAGGTTTCTCAATTTTCATCGGCTTTATCCAAGCCTTTATCTTCACAATGTTAACAATGGTTTACATGGCTCATAAAGTGAGCGATGACCATTAATATAAAGCATATATCATATGCTTGAACCACAAAAAAACAAACAATTCCAAGGAGGAAATTTTCAAATGACAGGTTCATTAGGTTTATTAGCAGCAGCAATCGCAATCGGTTTAGGTGCACTTGGTGCAGGTATCGGTAACGGTCTTATCGTATCAAAAACAGTAGAAGGTATTGCTCGTCAACCAGAAGCTCGTGGCGTTCTTCAAACTACAATGTTCATCGGGGTTGCATTAGTTGAAGCCCTACCGATCATCGCAGTAGTAGTAGCATTCATCGTAATGAACAAATAATTCAGTTGTACACTGAATTTTACTAGTGGCGAAGCAGGATTCTCCAGATGAAACTTCGCCCTTCATTTTGGAACGGATAAAAGCTATGTGTAAATATAGCTTTTTAAAATAGGTAGTTTTTTAAGTCCATAAATTATGTTGAAGTTAAAGCTCTTGAAGGGAGTGAAACAATCGTGTTTTTAGATAATCTTGTACTAGGTGCTGGCGCTGGTCAGTTCAACAGCGGAGACATCATCGCAACATTAGTTATCTTTTTAGTATTAATGTTCTTACTTAAGAAAGTCGCTTGGGGTCCACTTATGGGCATCATGCAACAACGTGAAGAGTTAGTAGCGAGTGAGATCGAAGCAGCTGAAAAAGCGCGTAAAGATTCGCACCAATTTTTAGAAGAACAAAAGAGCCTTCTTAAAGAAGCTCGTACGGAAGCACAATCGATTGTTGAAGGCGCTAAGAAGCAAGGCGAACTACAAAAAGATGAAATTCTTACTGCAGCTCGTAATGAAGCAAACCGCTTGAAAGAATCGGCTTTACGTGAAATTGAGTCTGAAAAAGAAAAAGCTATTGCAGCTGTACGTGATGAAGTCGTTTCATTATCTGTACTTGCAGCATCTAAAGTCCTTAGCAAAGAGATTTCTGAGGCAGACAACCGTGCTCTAATTGAAGAGACGATTGCGAAGGCAGGGGAAGCTCGATGAGTAATTCAGCTGTAGCAAAACGTTACGCTCAAGCGCTTTTTGAATTAGCGCAACAAAAAAATATTCTTGCTGAAGTTGGAGCAGACTTAAACGAGTTAACAAAGATTGTTAAAGAATCTCCGGATTTATTAACGCTTTTAAATGCTCCAAAGTTCTCTATCGGACGTAAGAAACAAATGGTAGCTGAAATCTTTGCAGGTGCAACTCCAGAGGTTTTACGCACAGTTCAACTATTAGTTGAGAAAAAACGTGTAAACGAAGTGAAGCTTATTGCAAATGCATATGCTGAGCTTGCTGCAAAGGCACAAGGTACTGCAGATGCAACAGTATTCTCTACTCGTGCACTTTCTGCTGAAGAAAGCGCTAATATTTCTACAACATTTGCGAAGCTTGTAGGGAAACAATCATTAAACATTACAAACGAAATTGATCCATCACTACTTGGTGGTATTCGTGTTCAAATCGGTAATCATATTTACGATAGCTCAGTAGCGAACAAACTTGAGCGCCTAAAACGTGAATTAATCGGTTAATAATTTAGAAATGTGAGAGGTGACATACATGGGCATCAAGGCTGAAGAAATCAGCAGTCTGATTAAACAACAGATTGAGAATTATGAATCTGAACTTAAAGTAAGCGAAGTTGGTACAGTTATCCGTATTGGTGACGGTATCGCTCTTGCTCATGGCCTCGACAACGCCATGGCTGGAGAACTTCTTGAGTTCTCTAATGGTGTTATGGGTATGGCTCAAAACCTAGAAGAAGGTAACGTTGGTATCGTAATCTTAGGTCCATACACAGACATCAAAGAAGGCGATGAAGTTCGTCGTACAGGTCGTATCATGGAAGTACCAGTTGGTGAAGAACTAATTGGCCGTGTTGTAAACCCACTTGGTCAACCAGTGGATGGACAAGGTCCAATCAACACAACTAAATCTCGTCCAATCGAAAGTCCTGCTTTCGGTGTAATGGCTCGTAAATCAGTACATGAACCATTACAAACTGGTATCAAAGCAATTGACGCTTTAGTACCAATTGGTCGTGGTCAACGTGAGTTAATCATCGGTGACCGTCAAGTAGGTAAAACATCTGTAGCAATCGATACAATCTTAAACCAAGATGGCGAAAATATGATTTGTATCTATGTTGCAATCGGTCAAAAAGAATCAACTGTACGTGGTGTAGTTGAAACTTTCCGTAAGCACGGTGCATTAGATTATACAATCGTAGTAACTGCTGCTGCATCTCAACCAGCTCCATTACTATTCTTAGCACCATTTGCTGGTGTTTCTATGGCAGAAGAATTCATGTTACAAGGTAAGCACGTATTAATCGTGTATGATGATCTTTCTAAACAAGCATCAGCTTACCGTGAACTTTCACTTCTTCTACGCCGTCCTCCAGGTCGTGAAGCTTACCCTGGTGACGTTTTCTACTTACACAGCCGCTTACTTGAACGTGCTGCGAAGTTAAATGAAACATATCAAAATGGTTCTATTACAGCACTTCCATTCGTTGAGACACAAGCTGGGGATATCTCTGCATACATCCCAACTAACGTTATCTCAATTACTGATGGTCAAATATTCTTACAATCTGACTTATTCAACTCAGGTGTACGTCCAGCGATTAACGCCGGTCTTTCTGTATCCCGTGTAGGTGGATCTGCTCAAATTAAAGCGATGAAAAAAGTTGCGGGTACACTACGTCTTGACTTAGCTGCATTCCGTGAGCTTGAATCATTTGCTCAATTTGGTTCAGATTTAGATAAAATTACACTAGCTAAACTTGAGCGTGGTAAACGTACGGTTGAAGTTCTTAAACAAGACCTAAACAAACCACTTAAAGTTGAAAAGCAAGTTGCAATCCTTTATGCATTAACTAAAGGTCACTTAGATGATATTCCAGTACAAGATATCGTTCGCTTTGAAAGTGAGTTCTTAAGCTGGTTAGATTCAAACCACACAAACGTTTTAGATCACGTTCGTACTACAAAAGAGCTTGCTCCTGATGCTGATTACGTAGCAGCTTTAACGGAGTTCAAAAAAACTTTCGCTAAATCAGAATAAGTTCGAGCTAGTCACTTGATTAAAAAACAAAAGGTGGTGAAATACCAGTGGTAAACTTACGCGAAATAAAAGGTCGTATTAATTCTACAAAGAGTACGAAACAAATTACGAAAGCGATGCAGATGGTTTCTTCTTCTAAGTTACGTCGTGCAGAGCAAAACGCTAAAGCGTACGTTCCTTACATGGAAAAAATTCAGGACGTAGTAGGCGCGATCGCTTCAGGAACAAAAGACAGTGGACACCCAATGTTAACTGCTCGTCCTGTTAAGAAAACAGCTTACTTAGTCATTGGTTCAGACCGTGGTCTTGCAGGTGCTTATAACTCAAGTATCCTACGTCAAGTACAACGTACAATTGACGAGCGTCATAAATCTAAAGACGAATACGTGATTTTAGCAATCGGTCGTGTTGTACGTGACTACTTTGTGAAACGTGATCATAATGTCATCAGTGATGTTGTCGGTCTTCCGGACCAACCTACATTTGCTGATATTAAAGAAATCGCTCGTAATGCTGTTGGTATGTTCATTGACGGTACGTATGATCAACTTTATATGTACTATAATCACTTTGTCAGCGCTATTGCTAACGAAGTGACAGAGAAAAAACTTCTTCCATTAACAGATCTTGCACCTGCTAGCAGCAATGCTTCTTACGAATTTGAGCCTTCTGGTGAAGCAATTCTTGAAGTGTTACTTCCACAATACGCGGAAAGCTTAGTTTATGGCGCATTATTAGATGGAAAAGCAAGTGAACATGCTTCTCGTATGACGGCTATGAAAAATGCAACTGATAACGCATCTGATCTTATTTCAGACCTTTCATTGCAATATAACCGTGCGCGTCAAGCGGCGATTACACAAGAAATTACAGAAATCGTTGGTGGAGCTGCAGCCTTAGAATAGGCCAGCTTCCCAATGTCGTATAAGAATACGATAGGAGGATACACAGTAATGAATAAAGGACATGTTATTCAAGTAATGGGTCCAGTTGTTGACGTAAAATTTAACAATGGCCAATTACCAGCAATCTATAACTCACTAACAGTTAAGATTGAACGTCCTAATGAAGAACCAACAATTCTTGCATTAGAAGTTGCGCTTCATTTAGGTGATGATTCTGTTCGTACAATTGCAATGTCATCTACTGATGGCTTACAACGTGGAGCAGAAGTAACAGACTCAGGAAAAGCTATCTCAGTACCAGTTGGTGAAGTTACTTTAGGTCGTGTATTCAACGTACTAGGTGAAGTAATCGACTTAGGTGAAGAGATTCCAGCTGACGCTCGTCGTGATTCAATTCACCGCGAAGCACCAACATTCGAAGAACTTTCAACTACAGTTGAAATTCTTGAAACAGGTATCAAAGTAGTAGACTTATTAGCACCATACATTAAAGGTGGTAAAATCGGTCTCTTCGGTGGTGCCGGCGTAGGTAAAACAGTATTAATCCAAGAATTAATCAATAACATCGCACAAGAGCACTCTGGTATCTCTGTATTCGCTGGTGTAGGTGAGCGTACTCGTGAAGGGAACGACTTATTCTTCGAGATGAGCGATTCAGGCGTTATCAAGCAAACAGCGATGGTATTCGGTCAAATGAACGAGCCACCAGGTGCACGTATGCGTGTAGCTTTAACTGGTCTTACAATGGCAGAGTACTTCCGTGATGAGCAAGGTGCTGACGTACTTTTATTCATCGACAATATCTTCCGTTTCACGCAAGCAGGTTCTGAGGTTTCTGCCCTATTAGGTCGTATGCCTTCAGCGGTAGGTTACCAACCAACACTTGCTACAGAAATGGGTAAACTACAAGAGCGTATTACATCTACGAACAAAGGATCTGTAACTTCTATCCAAGCGATCTATGTACCAGCCGATGACTATACTGACCCGGCTCCAGCTACAACTTTCGCCCACTTAGATGCAACTACTAACCTTGAGCGTAAATTATCAGAAATGGGTATCTACCCTGCGGTTGACCCATTGGCTTCGACTTCACGTGCATTATCACCTGAAATCGTAGGCGCTGAGCACTATGCAATTGCTACTGGTGTACAACGTACAATCCAACGTTACCGTGAATTACAAGATATCATTGCAATTTTAGGTATGGATGAGTTATCTGATGAAGATAAACAAACAGTAGAACGTGCTCGTCGTATTCAATTCTTCTTATCACAAAACTTCCACGTAGCGGAACAATTCACTGGTCAAAAAGGTTCTTATGTACCTGTAAAAGAAACTGTTCGTTCATTCAAGGAAATCCTTGATGGCAAATGGGATCACCTACCAGAAGATGCTTTCCGTCTAGTTGGTTCAATTGATGAAGTAGTTGAAAAAGCGAAAAGCATGGGCGTAGAGGTTTAATACTAGGGACGAGGAGGAAAAAATATGAAGACAGTTCTAGTCAATATTGTCACTCCCGACGGCCCGGTATACGATTCTGAAGTATCAATGGTAATCGCTAAAACAACTTCAGGAGAAATCGGTGTTCTTGCAGGCCATATTCCAATGGTTGCTCCACTTGCAATTGGTGCAGTGAAGCTGAAAAAAGCAGACGGTTCTACTGACATTGTTGCTGTTAGCGGTGGTTTCATTGAAGTTCGTCCAGAAAAGATCTCTATTTTAGCGCCTTCTGCTGAAGTTGCTGTAAATATTGATGTTCAACGTGCAAAAGAAGCCGTTAAACGTGCTGAAGGACGTCTTCAAGGTAAACAAGACAACATTGATTTCAAACGTGCTGACCTAGCATTAAAACGTGCGTTGAATCGTATCAACGTTCATGAGGGTAATATCTAATTCATTTTTAACGGGCAGATATAGCATCTGCCCGTTTTTTAAAGTGCTTAAATTATAGGACAGTTGGAGGGGGAAAAATGGAGCTTTATGAAGCAATAGGACAAGAAGCTTTATTAGGCATATTATCGCATTTGTTTTTTATAGCTATTACATTTTACGCATTACAGGCTTTGATGACAGAAAAATTATTCAAGAAGAATAGAGTATTTCAGATTCAACTTATTTATATTTTATTGAGTATTACAATTGGTTCTGCTGTATCCAATTTCTTTCTACAAATATCGAACTGGTCTGGAAAGCTTCCATACTTATTTTAAAGCCTCGACAATATCAATTCGAATCTTACACCTCAACACTACATACTTCAAAGGACTTTATAATAACATTTATGTGGCCCTTTGAACTATGTATAAAAAAACTTCTAAAAGTTGTTTTTTGTTCATACATCTTTGGGTATGTATTAGAAGCGAACTGGTTATTGGTCATTCACAAAAAAAATTTGATAGCGTACAATAAATTAATAGCAAAATATCTAATAATGCCTTAAAATAGTGATTTGGACGCTTGAATGGGCGTTAAAAAAGTTGTACTATAGAGTTGTTTGTTTACTGATTATGACATTATACTTCTTTATTAAAATAAAAATTCGGTAGGTTAATAGATTGAATTCGGAGGGACATAGGGTGGATAAAATAATAGTGACTGGCGGCCAAAAACTACAGGGAAAAGTACGTGTAGAGGGCGCAAAAAATGCAGTGTTACCAATCCTGGCAGCAGCTTTACTTGCTTCAAAGGGAGAAAATGTAATTAAAGAAGTCCCTAACTTAGCAGACGTCTTTACAATAAACGAAGTACTTAAAAGTTTAAACGCAGCAGTTACATATATACCTGAAGATAATGCCGTATATATAGATGCAACAAAAGAACTTTCTAGTGAAGCACAATTTGAGTTTGTTAGTAAAATGCGTGCATCTATTTTAGTAATGGGATCATTGCTTGCGCGTAATGGTTATGCTCGTGTTGCGTTACCAGGAGGATGTGCAATCGGTTCTCGCCCAATTGAATTACACTTAAAAGGTTTCGAAGCAATGGGGGCGAAGATTTCATTTGGTCATGGCTATGTAGAGGCAAAAACAGAGGGTCGTTTAAAAGGAGCAAATGTATATTTAGACTTCCCAAGTGTTGGGGCAACTGAAAATATTATGACAGCAGCATCTCTAGCGGAAGGGACAACTGTGATTGAAAATGCTGCAAAGGAGCCTGAAATCGTTGACCTTGCTAACTTCATTAATAGTATGGGTGGTCGTGTAATTGGTGCTGGTACAAATACTATTCGTATCGAAGGAGTCGATACATTATATGGAGTAGAGCATCATATTATTCCCGACCGTATTGAGGCTGGTACATTTATGGTAGCAGCAGCTATTACTAAGGGAGATGTGGTCATCGAAAACGCAGTTCCTGAGCATATGACGGCTTTGATTGCGAAGATGCGCGAAATGGGCGTAGAAATTATAGAATTGGATGAAGGTATTCGTGTACGTGTTCCTCAGACATTAAAAGCTGTGGATATTAAAACAATGCCACATCCAGGCTTCCCGACAGATATGCAATCACAAATGATGGCCTTAATGTTGACAGCAGAAGGTACGAGTATCATTACAGAGACAGTATTTGAAAATCGTTTTATGCATGTTGAGGAGTTCCGTCGCATGAATGCGGGTGCTAAAATAGAAGGACGCTCTGTGTTTATTGAGGGGCCAGTACAGCTTCAGGGAGCTGAAGTCATGGCAACGGATTTACGAGCTGCGGCTGCACTGATTTTAGCAGGTTTAGTATCAGAAGGAATTACACGTGTTACAAAGCTTCACCATTTAGATCGTGGCTATGTTGATTTCCATGGTAAATTGGCTTCTCTTGGGGCAAATATTGAACGTATTACGGATGAAGAAGTTGTGATAACTGAAGACATTTCTGTTGAATTACCTACAAACTAATTTGATGTTAAAGCCCTTTGCTTTCAGAAGCAGAGGGTTTTTTAATTTCTCATAACTAAATGGTAACAAGCATATTATTTCTTATGAAAAAATGGATGATTAGTATAGGTGTCCTTTGTTTATTGGGAGCATTATATGTGCTTCCTGTTTTAGGATTAAGCGAAAGACGGGAGGAAGTGCAACCACCTCCAACAGCGAATGAAAAAGCTTGTGAACTATTTATAGAAGTGGAGGGACAAAAGGAAAAAATCCCTTTAGAGACGTATATAACTGGGGTAGTAGCGGCAGAAATGCCTGTTTCTTTTAAAAAGGAGGCATTGAAGGCACAGGCAATTGCAGCACGTACTTATGCGTTAAAAACGACAAATTACGGTAAAAAAGCAATCGCACCGACTGTAGCAAAGCAAGTTTTCTATGATGAGAGTCAAAGAAAAGCGAATTGGGCTAGCAATTTCCTGGGAAATGAAAAGAAAATTGTCGAAGCCATCAATGAAACGAAAGGACAAGTTCTTCTTTATAATAATGATTTAATTACAGCCATGTTCCATTCAACAAGTAATGGACAAACAGAAAGTGCCTATGGCTATAGTGGAAATAACATTCCATATTTGCAAAGTGTTGCAAGTATTTCAGATCAAACATCCCCAAAATTTGAGGCGGAGCAAGAGTGGTCGCTAGCACAATGGAATAAATTATGGCCAATACAATGGCAAGCTAGTGATATTAATCGTATACAGCTATTTTACAATGACACAGGGCGTGTGGAGCGTCTACAGTTAGGGAATAATGTTTGGACAGGGAGAGAGGTTCGAACGTTTCTTGGAATACCATCCACTGACTTTTCAATTATTTATAATGGTAATACTAGAAAGGTTCATGTAAAAACTAAAGGATATGGTCATGGAGTAGGCATGAGTCAATATGGAGCCGAGGCTATGGCAAATGAAGGGAAAACTGCTGCTGAAATTTTACACTATTATTATCAAGATATTGAAATAAAAAAAATAGATGCATGTTTAAAATAACTTCTAGTTGTTCACACTGCAACTAGAGGTGATGAAAATGAGAGAGGATAAAAATAATAAAGCTTCTCAAAACCAGAATCCAAATCAAAAGGAAAATGGTCAGTTACAAAAGAAACCATGGTTTTGGCCAGTAGTTTACACAGGTGGTGCACTAGTTCTAGCAGGATTGTTATTTGGTTACAATAGTCTCGTATCTAAAGTAGAAGAGGCACCGTTACCAGGTTTAGCGGAAGTTGATTCAGGTCCTGTTGTAGAAACAAATGCACGTACTGAAAACATGATGTATCCATTCAAAGAAGAGAGCCTTAGTAAAGTACAAATCTTACAAGAGTTTTACGAGCTAGAAGCGAATGAAGAGTCTCGAGAAAATGCACTAATGGTATTTAATCAAACATTTACAACGTCTTCTGGTATCTCTATTGCTATGAATGGTGAAGAATTTGAAGTACTAGCTGCTATGAGTGGTAAAGTACTAGAAGTAAAACTAGACGCATTTACAGGCAATAAAATTGTCATTGAGCATCCAAATGGTACGCAAACTCATTATAGCTCTGTAAAAGATATCGCTGTAAAAGAAGGCGATGAGGTTACTCAAGGTCAAGCTTTAGGAAAAGCGACTGATAACGAGTGGAATCAAGCGGCTGGCGTCCACATGCATTTCGAAGTAGTTGAAGACGGAAAATATATTAATCCGAAAAAATTACTAGCTTTTTAATTCTAAAAGCTAGTAACGCATAAAAAATCAGCATTTTATTAGGAAAATGCAAAACGTGTTCTGAATAGCTTGGTCCTCACATAAGGTGAAGAAATGCGCAAATGTGCATCTGATTGCCAAAGCATTTTGTGAAATTGTGTGGAAAGGACGAAGAACGTGCATGAGCACATTCGGAAGCGCTGCATACGCCTCGGTGAATTACTGATTGAGACGCGTGAGACTGTGCGAGTCCTCGCGAAAATGACTGGTTATTCAAAAAGTACGGTGCACAAAGATTTAACAGAGCGATTACCAACAATTCATGAAGGATTAGCTGACCAAGTGAAAGAAATACTCGCCTACCATAAGGCCGTACGTCATATTCGCGGAGGAGAAGCAACGAAAAACAAGTGGAAAGAAAGAGCGAGTCAAGATTGATTCGTTCTTTTTTGTTGTGTGAACAGGCATAAAATAAGTTTGTTTAAGGTAAAGTAATACTATATTATTGCCGTCCAGAACGTGAAAAGAAAACAGTCTTTATCATTAAATTCAGGGTGAAATTACCAATAGAATATGATAAAATATTCTAGATAAAGAGATAAAATGAACGTTATGTAGTTGGAACTGGCGGGAAGGAGAAATTATAAAATGTTTTCGAAAGATATCGGCATTGACTTAGGTACTGCGAACGTATTAATCCACGTTAAAGGTAAGGGGATTGTTCTAAATGAACCATCTGTAGTGGCAATTGATAAAAAGACAAATAAAGTATTAGCGGTAGGGGAAGAAGCTCGCCAAATGGTAGGGAGAACGCCAGGTAATATTACAGCAATTCGCCCACTTAGAGATGGAGTCATTGCAGATTTTGATGTGACTGAAGCGATGTTAAGACATTTCATCAATAAATTAAATGTCAAAGGATTTTTAGCAAAGCCACGTATTTTAATTTGTTGTCCAACGAATATTACAAGTGTTGAGCAAAAGGCAATTCGTGAAGCGGCAGAGAAATCAGGCGGTAAAAAAGTATATTTAGAGGAAGAGCCAAAAGTAGCAGCGATTGGTGCAGGCATGGATATCTTCCAACCAAGCGGGAATATGGTAGTTGATATCGGCGGTGGAACAACTGATATTGCTGTTCTTTCAATGGGTGATATTGTCACAAGTGAATCCATTAAAGTGGCAGGAGATGTGTTTGATAACGATATTTTACAATATATTAAAAAAGAATATAAATTGCTAATTGGTGAACGCACAGCAGAAGCCATCAAAATGACAATCGGAACAGTTTTCAAAGGTAGTCGTAATGATACAATGGATATCCGAGGTCGTGACATGGTAACAGGTTTACCACGTACAATTTCTATTCATTCTGAAGAAATCGAACGTGCATTACACGAATCTGTAGCAATGATCGTTCAATCTGCAAAAAATGTTTTAGAAAAAACACCACCGGAGCTATCGGCTGATATCATCGACCGCGGCGTTATTATTACTGGTGGCGGAGCACTTTTACATGGTATGGACCAACTATTAATTGAAGAATTAAAGGTACCTGTCTTCATTGCTGAAAGACCAATGGATTGTGTAGCTATTGGTACAGGCATTATGCTCGAAAATATAGATCGTGTACCAGCGTCCTTATAAAATTAAAATGAGGTGATCTCTTTGTTTAAAGGTTTTTATACAGTTGCAACCGGTATGATCACGCAACAAAGAAGAACGGAATTACTATCCAACAATTTAGCTAATGCGAATACACCGGGATTTAAGGCAGACCAATCAACGATTCGTTCATTTCCAGATATGCTGATGTCTAGCATCGGAAAAACAAATGCGCCTGCCAATAAACAAGCTGGTGCCGAATATATGAATCAAGTAGGCGCTTTAAATACGGGGACATATTTACAAGAAACATTACCAAATTACATACAGGGCCAAATCTATAGCACGGATTTTACAACAGATATGGCATTGATTGATGGAAACTTACCACAAAATGAAGAGGGTGTATCTGGCTCAATATTCTTCAGACTCGCACATCCAGATGGTGGAGAAGCCTATACACGTAATGGTAATTTTACTTTGGATGGCCAAGGCTATTTAGTAAATGGGCAAGGTCTTTACGTGTTAAATGATGCTGGTCAACGAATCCAGTTACCTAATGATGATTTTCGCCTCGATGAGAGTGGCGCCATTTACGTTAATAATCAGCAAGTAGCGCGAGTAGGCGTATCATATGCTGCCAATCCGAATATGCTACAGAAACAAGATAACGGTCTTATTCGGACAGAAAATGGCGTAAACCTGCCATCAGCCTATGGAGCGAATGGTGTTTCCTTTACACTACGTCAAAACTTCTTAGAGGGGTCAAACGTAGATTCTGGTCGTGCCATGACAGATTTAATGACAGCGTACCGAGCATTTGAAGCCAATCAAAAAGTATTACAAGCTTATGATCGCAGCATGGAAAAAGCTGTTAATGAAATCGGTAAAATTTAATGGACGAAACAGAACAGGAGGCTTTTTATAAATGCTACGTACAATGATTACAGCAACTAATACAATGGGCCAATTACAAAATAAACTGGATACGATAAGTAATAACATCGCCAATAGTAATACGACAGGCTTTAAAGCGAAGGAAGCATCTTTCAATGAGTTACTCTATCAACAGT
Organism: Lysinibacillus sp. GW247-5R2A; assembly: GCF_059424475.1. Lineage (NCBI taxonomy): Bacteria > Bacillati > Bacillota > Bacilli > Caryophanales > Bacillaceae > Lysinibacillus > Lysinibacillus sp. GW247-5R2A. The sequence goes on from NZ_JBWKZL010000013.1 coordinate 139,952, forward strand.
TTAATAATGACAAACAGGATCGTGCTGAGCGCCAAACACCTGTTGGTATTCGCTATGGATCAGGCGCAATGCTTGGCCAAATTAAATCCAATCAAAAGCAAGGTTCATTGCAAACGACTAATCGAGATTTGGACTTAGCCTTTACAACTGCAAAACAATATTTCAATATTTTAATGCCAAATGGTGAAAATGGTACCGAAACAGTGTATACTCGACAAGGTGACTTTTATTTATCGCCGCTAAATAATGGAACAGTTATGCTCGTAACGGCTGAGGGATACCCGGTGGCAAATGCTGCTGGACAAGCTATTACATTACCAGATAATGTGCAAGGATTTTCAGTACGAGATGGTGGTATACTAGAAGCATCTTATCCAAATGGCGATATCATTCGTACGGATTTAGCGGTTACTGAATTCCAAAAACCGCAACTAATGGAACATGTTTCAGGTTCTTATGTTGGATTACCAGACGACCTTGCTGAGCTTGGCTTTACACAAGCTGAGGTTTTAACAGAGCTAGTAGGTGCTAATCGTCAGCAAATTGGCATGCAAGGTGGTACTTTAGAAATGTCCAACGTTAACCTTTCGAAGGAAATGACAGAACTAATTCAAACACAGCGTTCCTATCAATTCAATGCAAGAACGGTTACATTAGCAGACCAAATGCTCGGTCTTATTAATGGTATTCGATAGGAAGTCATCCTAAAAAGCAAGGAATGAAGAGGAGTACAATTTATGACAAACGATTCACGTCGACGTTCTGTGCCGACACAAGAAACCGATACGCAACCAGAAAAGAAAGAACGCCGCTCAAATGGAGAGCAACGCGAGGTTCGATGGGTGCAAATCCGACTGATTCCGATTTGGTTACGCATTGTAATTGTTCTCATCTTAGTTGTTGCTGCCGCAACATTAGGCGCAATGGTTGGCTTTAGTGTTATTGGAGAAGGAAATGCTATGGATATTTTTAAAAAAGAAACATGGCAACATATATTTGATATTATGCATGGTAAAGAATAATTTTATTCTTTACCTTACTTTGTGTATACATACTTTATTTTGAGGGGGATATGACATGTTAACAGCAGAGCAAATTCAAGCAATTTTACCACACCGCTATCCATTTTTATTTGTAGATCGCATTATTGAATTAGAAGAAGGAAAACGTGCAGTAGGCTTAAAGAATGTATCGATGAATGAGGATTTCTTTAATGGGCACTTCCCAGGATATCCAGTAATGCCAGGTGTGCTAATTGTAGAGGCATTAGCACAAGTAGGTGGAGTAGCTCTTTTAAATGCAGATGAATTTAAAGGACGTTTGGCATTTTTAACGGGTGTTGATAACTGTCGTTTCAAACGTCAAGTAGTACCTGGTGACCAACTTAAATTAGAAGTAGAGTTTGTAAAACTTCGTGGTTCGATGGGTAAAGGACATGGAATAGCAACTGTAGATGGAGAACTTGTATGTGAAGCCGATATTCTATTTGCAATTGGACCTGAGCAGCCAAAGCAAGCATAATTTGCATTTAAAGACCACAAGATATAAAATAGATAAAGTCAAGTCAAAAAAATTGAGACTAGTAGGTTCTTAAATTGCGATGGCGATTAAGCGATTGTGAATTGAAATAGATGTAATTTTTAGGTTTTACAAACGTAGGAGGATTATTAAGATGTATAAGGAATTGTCTTCAGGTATTAAAATTAGCATTACTCGTTCTATTTCAACATCTTTTGAAACATACTTAGCAAGTATTGGTTGGGATGAAGAGCGCTTTTCTATGGAAGACTTCATTGCAAGCTGGCAGACTTATTTCCAAGAGAATGCAGCATGGATCGAAAAAATTCCAGCCGATATATTGATGAGTGCAGAGTTTCATGAAGAGATGGCACAAAAAATTGATGAGGTCATTGCCAAAATTTTAAATGAAGAACCAACAGCACAGCAAGTTGAAACAATCGATGCATTGCAAAAAGAGCTAGGCACAGACTATAGCTATGACTGTAAAGCAGAAGCAGCATATATTGAACAGTTATTAAAAGAAAAACAAAAATAGTTTGAACAAAAATCGGATAGTTCCCTCCTTTCTCGGGCAATCTATGTTAGATCACAAATACACATGATGTATTTGATGACATAGTACCAAGAAAGGAGGTTTTTTGTTATGTGGAAAATGTCATTTTTAACCATTATTCTTGCTACTGTATTCCTTGGAGGATGTAACTGGGGAAATAATGCAGTTGAAGATCATCCTGTGAGAGATGCAGAGACTGACGTTCGTAATGGTGTGGATCGTGTCGAGGATGCATTGGATCCGAATAATCGAGACGATGCATACGATCGAAATGCAAATGGTGTTGAACGAGGTACTGTAAATGAAAATACAACATTACCTGAAGCAACAACGCCTGGGTCAAATGCTGATATTAACAGCACAAATGGCTATGACAACGTACCAAATGCGAATGGTGTAAACGGTGTTGAGCGTAATGACAACATGGTGGATGAAAAAGCCAACGACACTGAGAAGTATCGTGACGGTATGAACAACCGATAATATCAAAAGAGTGTTTCCTACATGGAAAACACTCTTTTTTTATGAGTCAGGGAAGCGAAGTAACTATAGAAATATAATATTTTACGTCATCTTGTTCACTAAAGACTTGTGCTTACAAGCGCTCATCGACAATTGTGCAAACATTTCTTATAAAAAAAATACGATGCAATAAATTGCATCGTCAGTCATTCTTTAATTTTGGGCGCTGTTTCATATCTTTTGTAAAGCGTTCCAGTAAATGTTCTAAAGAAACGCCTTCAGCTAATAGTTCAGAAAGCAATTGTTCAGCATATTTAGAACGTTTTATCTTGAGTGTACCTTTTAAAAGTACGGATACATGGTCACCAATTTCTTGAACAGTATGTACGATTACCTGGAAAGGAGCGGGTTCATTATCGGGAAATGAAATAACAGCACGTACATTAAAAATAGTAGCCTTCGCTAAGAGCTCATCAAAGGTTGAACGATATTGTTTTTCCATAAACAATTCGAGCACCCAAGACTGATGGCTATTTTCCTGATTAATAATAATGCCATCGACTAAAGGGAATGGTTGCACACCATCTTTTGTGACAAGGTCAAAGGAAAGCATTTTAAATGTTTTCATTATGTATATTCCTCCTAAGTCTGTCATTCTTTTAGTATAACACATACAGCTACGGTTGTTGGGCATACGCATCTGCTGGTTAATTTCAATAAATGCGAAATTGCTGATTTCATGAAATAGCATTTGCCATTACAGCCTAAAGCATTCTGGTGAAAAAATAAGAAATAAAAGAAAAATAAAACAGGTAATTTACCTATTTTATGCTGAAAAATTGATGCAAATTATCACTTTCTGATTTTGCTAATATTGGAATGGTTTTGTAAGATGAGAGCAATCCAAAACAAAGGAGGTGAATGAATGAATCAAGTCGGACTGGTCGGAAGGTTTACGAAAGATCCGGTATTACGCTACTTATCTGGAAATCGTGTGCAGACTCATTTTTCACTTGCCATTAATCGCAATTTCAAAAACAGTCATGGGGAAGTAGACACAGATTTCATATTCTGTACAGTTTGGGGAAGGCTTGCAGAACATATTGTCAAGTATTGCGGGAAAGGCTCATTAATTGGTGCAAACGGCCGTATTCAAACAAGGTCATTTGTAAATGAAGAAAACACTAAAATTTTTATGACAGAGGTAGTGGTCGAAGATGTTCGATTTTATCAGCTTAAACAAAGGGATAGTGACGAAGCTTCTATTGTGACGCCACCTCCTCCGAATGAACAGGAAGACTTAAAAGACTTTGTATTACCATAGCATGCTGCTACATACGGCGCAGGAAAAAATTATTGTCTGATCCGCCATTCTCCTTAATCTTCTTGCACCGTTGTAAAAGAAAGGAATGATGTGGACTAACTTTTACTGACTGAAAAGTTGCTGTAGACCGCACAGCAATGAAATTTTTCACACAACTGAATATGTTTATGAAGTAAGTAGGGAAGAGAAGAGAAGTAAACATGGTTCCACTGAAAAAGCGCCAAGAACTTTTACCCTTGGCGCTTGTCATTAATATATATCTAATGAAATGAGGTCACGAAGTTCTTGATCCTCTAATTCAGTCAACCACTGGCTTGATTGAATAAGTTCTTCTGATAGTGCTGATTTTTGCGCTAGCATTTTATCTATCTTTTCTTCAATTGTGCCAAGTGTTACAAATTTATGGACTTGCACAAATTGTGTTTGACCAATGCGATAAGCACGGTCGGTTGCTTGATTTTCGACAGCAGGATTCCACCAGCGATCTGCATGTAAGACATGATTAGCAGCTGTTAAATTAAGTCCTGTTCCACCTGCTTTTAAGGAGAGAATAAATATTGGGAAATCTCCTGCCTGAAACGCCTCTACTAAGCGGTCTCGTTGCTGCTTAGGCATGGCACCGGTTAAAAAAGGTGCATCTACATTGTATAATTCACTTAAACAATGCTGTAGCAATTGTCCCATTCCGATATACTGTGTAAAAATCAGACATTGCTCACCATTGTCCACAATTTCAGCCGCCATTTGCACAATGCGCTCTAGCTTTGCCGAACGTGTAAGCATTGTTTCGGCATCCTCGAAAGGTTCCTTTAAATATAGGGCAGGATGATTACATAGTTGCTTTAATTTACTGAGCATTTTTAAGACGCGTCCCTTTTTTTGAAAGCCTGTTAACTCTTCTAGCTGATCAAGCGTCTCTAAAATATAGCCTTCATAAAGAGAAGCTTGCTCGGCTGTTAATGGGCAATACTCATTTGATTCTAGCTTATCTGGCAAGTTCAGCTGCAAATGCGGATCACGTTTAGTCCTACGTAATAAGAACGGTTGAATTTTCATGCGTAGCTTTTGTTTATGGGATTCAGATTCATCTCGTTCAATGGGCAATATAAATTCTTCATTAAAGCGACCAAAGCTACCTAAATATCCTTTATGAATAAAATCAAAGATAGCCCAAAGCTCAGATAAACGATTTTCTACAGGCGTGCCAGTCAGTGCAATGTGATGATCGCCCAGTAATTTACGAATGGCTTTTGATTGTAAGGTCTGCATGTTTTTAATATTTTGAGCTTCATCTAATACAACAGTTGCCCAGTCAATATCCTGTAAAAATTCAGTATCCTGTGACACAGTACCATAGGTTGATAAAATGACATGTGGCTGATCAATCGATATCATTTTTTTGAAAGCATCATCTTTTGCACGGTTAGCTTGGTAATGAGTATGGACAATTAGTGAAGGAGCGAATCGAGCAAGCTCCTTCTGCCAGTTACCAAGCACTGAGGTTGGGCAAATAATAATGGATGGTTTTGTATAATCAGCTACTGCTTCATATATATGAAGTAAATAGGAGATCATCTGTACCGTTTTACCAAGACCCATATCATCGGCTAGGCACGCACCGAAACCTTGCTGACGCATAAAGACTAGCCATTCAAAGCCTTCAATTTGATAAGGACGTAATTCTGTTTGTAATGATTCTGGAATTGGCACAGCAGGTAAACCCTTTTTATCTAAGAGCTGTTCCATATAAGCCTTTAACGATTGTTGTATCTCCAATGCAAAGATAGGGTCATCCCGAAGCGCATCGTCAGCATCCTCTTCTTCAAGAGGCGCAGTTAAATCTTCGGGCAATTCTCTGAATAATAATTCTCGTACAGTCCAGCTCTCATTTTCTGCCTGCTGCATGAGAGCACGCATTTCTTGCATCCAGTTAGCATCGACACGGAACCATTCTGTTCCTATTCGAATAAATTCACGCTTTTCTTCCACTAACTTTTTAAATTGCTCTGGTGAAATGGTCTGTCCATTCATTGAAAATTGCCACTTGAACGTTAAAATATCATCTAATCCAGCGACTTTTTTTGTGGATGCATTGCTAGTTGTGACACGGACACGGAATTTGGATTGTTTTAAATCCTTCAGCCATGCAGGAAGTACCACATCAAAGCCAAGTGCCTGTAATCTGGCAAGATCCTCACGTAAAAAAGATCGTACCTCCATGTCCTCAAGTGTCACACGAATAAAGGTTTCGCTACTGATCGCATCTTTAGATAGTAGATCGACTATTTGTTGTTGTTGCTGCTCAATTTCAGTTGCAAACATTCGCCATTTTGTAGGTAGAGCATCTTCGATAAGTAAGGACTGCTTACGAATGGCAGGTGTCCAGTAATTTTTTGTAGTAGGGGTACTAAGGACCGTTTCTAATAGCCAAACATCTGAATCTTCTTCTGGTTCACTTAATCGTAAAGAGACTGTGATCGCACCAACTTGGCGGGTTTGATCTAATGGCCAGCCACCTCGCAAGAAAAAGGGCAATAGCTTTGGTAAATCAGAAAGTATTAGGCCAACTTGTGAAAGTTTTTGCTGCACTGCCATTTCTAATAATGCAGAATCTATATCCTCTATAGGAAAGGATAGTGAAGAAAAATCCTCTGCAATGACAGCATGTGACCAAAGAGAGGGCTCCTGCCAATAATCTTGTAACGCCAATACTTTACCGAGCCATTCTTTACTATCTTCATTTACACCAACCCAGCTGATAAAGGGATGTTGATAACTTAATGAAAAAATATCAAGAAGCTCAGCAGTGGACACCTCGATTGTTAAATCAGCCTGATTGGTTAGTAAGCCGTAGATATTTGCCTCATACGTAAAGAACAATGAAGATTTGAATGTTTCTACGTCGATTGTTGTACCATTTGCAGTAAAGCCCCGCAACGTAAAATATCCTTCCCGAGCTACATCAATACGAAGCTGTTGAGTTTTAGAAAAAGGGGAAGGAGCATTGGCATTTATTGTCATCATACTAAGTTTCCTTTCTCGATTTCTTCCTGTAACGCACGGAGTCGCTTATATTCTGAACGAATTGTTTGTATATACGTTTCAAAATAAGCCATTTTACCAGCGCGTTTTGCGGCACTACGCATACTTTTCCAAATGCGCACTGCCTGTTTATAATTCATGCGTGATTTTTGGGCAATTTCCGCCATGGCATATACATGATATAGAGGTAAAACCGTAGCGGGTTCAACTTGTAACACATCCTTTAATCCACACATCTCTAAATAAGATAGTGAAGAAGGATTTAATTGATGAAGAGCTGCCCAATCTCGATAACGTCCTTTTTTAATTAAGAACGAAGAGAATGGTTGAAGGCCGTAGACTCCAAAGGCGCTGTATAGAATGGCTTCCTCTTCCTCGGTAAGCTGTATTTCATCAAATAAAAGCTGAAATTGACGAACATACTGAGCGCGTTGTACAACTGGTACGACTTCCTGTAAAAAGGCTTCTGTCATTGGCAGTATTGCTCGTAAAATAATAGCCATCGCATGTAATTCGCCAGCACGTTGAGCAAATGTAGCGAGTTCAAATAGATCCTGTATATGTTGCAATTTAATATGTGTCAAGCTTTCAAGCAGTAAGTCCTCTTTTTGTAAGAGTACATAAAATAATAACCTTAATGATTCTAAGGATATTTCTGCTGAAGGGTTTTCAAGATTATTTATATAATCTAATTCCTGCTCACGTCGAGGCTTTTCATAAAAAAGAACCGCCCAAAGTAGCATGTACAGGCGAAGTCGATTTGGAAATAGTCCATGTCGTTCTAATAAAAACGTCCGTACTTCCTCTTGGAGAGCATCATAAAACGGATCAGTCGCGAAAAGTCGAGACCGATTAGTCAGCTCTGTAAGTATGCTCTCAAACGATTGACTGCTTTGATCAATAAAGTATTTCATATAAGGTGAATCCAATGAATGACCAGGTGTTTCATTTAAATGCCGCCAAATCGTATTGAAAATAGCTAACTCCATATACAGTTTATAAAGAGGTTGCCATTCACGCTCAAAGGGCATATGTCGACGAAGACGCTCCAAGGCATCAGTCCTTATAGCGGAAAGGCCATAGCCTTCTAAAACGCGACCTGGTGGCAATAATCGTTTCATTACTTCCTCAACCATCATGGACCAACTTTGTGGGCTACGTTCATCAGCTAATGATTTTAACTGGACAGATTTTTGAGCACGCCAAGCACTCGACCAATTTTGAACTGAATCAAAGTACTGGTAGAGAGCAAGTAAAGTACCTACCTGATGTCGACACCATTTTTGCTGAGGACAGCTACAGCGTAGCTCTTCCTTGGCGAAATCAATTTCAACAGAAGCGGGTCTGACATCCTGGACAGTTGCATATAATATAGAACTGGCTCCATTAAAACGGTCAAAAATAATGGACTTATTTCTAACCGAAAAGACAGCACGACGGACTAGTTCTTCATCTTCCGTAGAGGAAGGATGTAAATCATGTTCAGCTTCTTTTAATTTAGTTAACACGAATTCTTGATGTTCTTTAGCCAATTGCGATATTGACAATGCCATCACCTCACTCCTTTCTTCATATATGGCTATGTTTAATATGGATTAATTGTAGTAAAGGAAAAAAGACTGTCCTTCCATTATACGATTAAAATGCGGCAATGATAAGCTGAATGATCAGAAAGAAAGAAATTGATTCGAAGGTAGTTAACAAGACTTTTGATTTGTGTTAAAATCTGAATAATCAGATAATAGGGAGGGATGAAGGATGATGCAAGTTCAATACATGAAGCCGTTTTATACAAAAATTACTGGAGACAAATTACGTCTCGTATTTGCTTATCAATATTTCTCTATTTTAAAAGAGAATGAGATTTTCCATTTCATTCCCATAGAAGGTAAAGAGATGATTATCAACATGAAGACACAGCAAATTGAAAATTTATCTGAGGTATTTGTTTTCCAAAAGGGCAATCGATTTATTCGATTACCACTTTATCAGCTACTCCTTATTACGAACGTCCATGATCATCTGGCACCTATACTCGAAAGCGCAACACCGAAGCAACAACTTCCGCTTGTTTCTACTGTGACTGTAGGCGAAATTGATCAACTTATTGCAGAGATTGAAAATAAAAATCTAGATAACTTAATCGATCAAGCATTATTAGAGAACAATAAATCACTCTTTTTTAATCTATTACAGCAAAAGAACCATCAACTTGGAGGTTTCAAAATTGAATAGATGGTATGCCCATTAAGCACCCACTTTTCTTACTAGAAAAAGGGGTGCTTTTATTATCCGGGATAGGTCAAAAGTTTAGGAGAAGGAATAATTTTTCTCCAAATAGTTAATAAATCCTTATATATTGGAAACTATTCCCGAACTAAATATTAAAAAGATGGAGGATAGACCGATATAAGTGGCAGAAGGTGGTGAGTAAATGCTAGGTAATTGGTCGGCTACGGGGATGTCGATTTTGAATAATATGAATCGACATTACGGTGCTATGAGTAAAGCAATGCTACGAATTTCTACAGGTTACCGAATTAATAGTGCAGCAGATGATCCAGCGGGTCTTGCCATTTCTGAAAAAATGCGTGCTCAAATTCGCGGATTGAATATGGGGGCAAAGAATATACAGGATGGCATTTCATTAGTGCAGACAGCAGAGGGTGCATTGAATGAGACACATGCGATGATTCAGCGTATGCGAGAGCTGGCATTGGAGGCAGCCAATGATACATTAACGGATGAGGATCGGAAACAACTGGATTTTGAGTTCCAAGAGCTAAAGAAGGAAATTCAACGTATATCAACCGATACTGAATTTAATACAAAAACATTACTGAATGGTGATTATGAAACAAATGGGATTAAAATACAGGCAGGTGCCAATGCAGGGCAGAGCATTGAGCTGTTGATCAATGGCGTCGGTTCAGAAGCACTAGGTTTGAAAGATGCTTCGATTGCTACGAGGGATGAGGCAGATAAGGCTATCTCTTCTATGGATGAAGCATTAAAACGCGTATCCAATGAACGTTCTCGTCTTGGTGCCTATCAAAACCGTTTGGAACATGCCTATAATGCCAATGTGAACACCGCAGAAAATTTACAAGCAGCAGAGTCACGGATTCGAGACGCTGATATTGCAAAAGAGATGATGAATATGGTAAAAGCTCAGATTTTAATGCAGGCCAGTCAATATGTTTTGGCGATGCATATGCAGCAGGCACAGTCCGTTTTAAAATTATTAGAAGTCGGAAAAAAATGATGAATTTCAATTAATATTGAAATTCATCATTTTTAATGTTTATTTAGAAAAAGTCTCAATCGCTAATTTAGCCGTTGCCGTAGCTTCGTGCTGTAATGGCAGCACAGCCTGACGCATATTTTCTTGAACAGTCGTATACGATTCTAGAATGGCGATAGCTCGTTCGAACAATGTGACACCGTTCCAATCATCCTTCTCGACATGCCCAATAACTGGCTGATCAACAATATCAGCAAATGCATCAATTTTTGGATCATACGAAATGGCGATAAAAGGTGTAGCGTAAATGGCAGAAAAGATTAGGGAATGTAATCGCATCCCAATTAATAATTGAGATTGTCCAATAACCGCGATTTTTTCCTCAATGGATAAATCTGAAGGAGCAATTAAGCTTTTTTCCTGCATGAGTGCTGCCACTTCCTGAGAAGTTTTTAAATCATGCTCACCATGCATGGGTAAGAAAACAATTTGCTCACCCTGACGCACTAATTGGTCTAGGCTATGTGCAATTTTTTCTTTATACGCTATTGTAGATGGCCAGTCACGAACACTAACTGAAATATAGCTTTCGGCTGTTAGAGATTCATGTTCTAACCATTCACAATGAAAGTCGCCACCGTTTAGTCCCATCACAGGATCCGGCACGATTTCAGCCTCTTTGCGTACACCAATCTCTGTTAAAAGAGTTTGAGAAGCTTTATCTCTAATGGTAATTTGATCGACCTTGTTAAAGGTTTTACGCACGATAAATTTACTAAGAGTGTGGTTGATAGGACCCATACCTTGGGCGTAAACAAATACTGGCTTTTTCAGCCATTTTGCAATTTGAATAACGCCTGCATAGTAAGGAATAGTTTTCATGCCTGTTTGATCCTGCATTAAACTGCCGCCGCCACTAATGAGTCCATCAGCTGTTTTAAGCAATTGGTGGATTTCTTTCATTTTCCAACGATTCACGGCTTTCACACCATACGTTTGCTCTGTAGCAGAAGGGTTATTCGACAATACAGTGATTTCTATATCATGTTGCCATTTCTTCAAGCCTTGAATAATGGACAGCAGAATAGCATCATCTCCGACATTATCGAAACCATAATAGCCAGATAAAACAATGTGCATTATGACCACCTCGCGATTGCCTTAGAAACCCAACGATAACCTACTTTGAAAATTAGGATAAAGACAAGTCCTATAACAAAACCAAGAGACACACTGTATAGTGTACGCAATACTGAAACAGCTACAGGAATGTGTAAATGTGTAAAGGTATTAACGATTGATAAGAATCCGATCACACCTGGTACGAGTAAGATACTACCCCATTTGCGATTAATGCCCATTACGTATAATGCTAAAACAAAGAATGGGAAACCAATTAAAAATTCCTTCGTTCTTGGTCGTACATATAAGGTATTTTCTAGCCATTGTCTAAACGCTAATTCTAAATCGCTAACTGAGCCAGAGTTACCAGTTCGGCTAATGTAGAATAAACCGATACCCGCCACGACAATTAGTAGAAGTACATGCCAATATTTTAATTCTTTGTTTAACAATGTTACGGTATTCGATAAAGATTTTTTAATATTTTGATCAGCTAGTCGGTTGATCTCAATTAATGTAAACAGGAGGACGCCCATAATTGGAATCAGATAAACTAACTTCACGCCCTTGAACGTAGCAAAGCCTGTCATAAAGGCATTGCCATTTAATAGGCCAATGACAATAACAATCCCGGTAAGGCTAATCGCTACTGCCTTCAAGTATTGCACAAGAATTTTAGACATTTTCGTAGAACCCTGAGCCGATTTAATTACGGCATAGGTAGGTGCAAGGACGGCAATAATTAATGCAAATGCCTGTAAGAATAGCGTACTTTTCAGGATAAAGTAGGCAATAGCTAGTACTGTCATAAATCCAGCTGCCGCAAAGCGTAGAGGCATCCATTTGACTAATTCTGAAACGATAAAGGTAAATAAAATACCTGCTAATAATACAGCCGCTGTGACCCAGGCTGGTACAGCTACCTTATCAAACAGCTTTGGCTCGCCAGGTTGGAAATGATCTGGCATTGCATCATGTACTCCATTTAAGTAGTCAATTGTTTGCTCCACATTTTCCTTGGCATTACCAGTTGTTTTAATATGGTAGAAGATAGAGCGGATATTACGCTCCTTTACAGCTCTTGTTGTACGGTCAATACTTTCATTTAACTTTAATTTCGTTTGTCTGTTGATGTTAATACTATGCAAGCGAATCATCTTGTAATCGGTCTTTTGGGCGATTTTACTTTCGCCCTTCAATGGATTACTTTCAATTGTATAGAAGTAATAGCCAGCATCACTTAATTTTTCTACTAATTGATGGCCGTCTTCTTGTCCAAAGCCAATCGCCTCATCACCTTGACCAAGCAAGCGACCTGATGAACCATCTTTTAAAGCTAGTAATTGATTCACCAATTTATCGTTAGCCACTTCATTATCGGCATTTTCCACTTTAAAGACATAGCCTAATCCATGCTTACTAATGACATCCATAGCAGGTTGATCGTAGCCAATTGGTGTTTTCAAGTCAAAGTTATGGTTAGAAGTAGGGAGGAAATAAAAAGCCTCTTCTCCTATTTGAACTTCCTCAGGCTCTACGCTATTTTTGATGAGTTTTTGGTAGTCAGCATTTTCAGGTACTCGAATATAGTAACCACTCTTTGAACGATCAACAGCATCTTTATAAGGTGTAAATAATAATTGTGCTGCTAGGTCATTTTCTTTATAAACAGTAATTAAATTTTGTTTTTCCATTTCCTTTAACGTTAAAGGCTCTAGACTAACAGTTGTCAGTCCAGCTTCCTTTAAGGAGGAAAGGATTTCATCCATTGTTAAATCACTATTTTTATCTGCAGTTTGTATTTCATCAAAGGGAATCACAATTTCATAAGAATCATTCGATTGCTCCGCATTCCACCTCATCATAATACCTGTGGAGGAAACGACGAGTAAAAGAACAATAATTCCCCAAAGCCATTTCTGTTTCGACATAAGTGTCCTACCTCTCTTATTTATGAAAATCTTTTTCCGATAACAGGGATTTTCTTTAAATCTTGCTTATGAATAGCTTTCATTATCCAAAGTAAAAGGAAGTATATAGCTCCTCCAACGATGATGGCAATAGTCAGATAGCCCATTGCCCACATACGAGACCCATGTGTAAAATCAAGCCAAAGCGTTGGTAAACCAACGGCTGCTCCCATTACGATCGAAGACACAATCATTTTCACCGTATCTTTTCCAAGAACAGTAAAGCGAATCATACGATATATAAAGACAGTATTCACAATAAATAACACAAAGTACACCAATAAAGTTGCATAGGCAGCACCATCTAGACCAAATGCTTGAATGAAGAAGATGTTCGCAAACACCTTCAGAACAACGCCACTTAAAATAATAAGAGCTCCTGTCTTAGCAGCATTCATTCCCTGTAAAATACCAGTTCCGAGAAGAGTCAGAGATGTAAAGACCGAGCTAAGGTTAATCATGGCTAACATTAAGCTTCCCTCTAAGTCCTTGAAAAGAGCCAGATTTAAAGGCAAGGTTAAGGCTAGCAGTCCAATAGCAGCCGGCCATGATATTAGATGAGTCATACGATGTGTTCGCTCAATAATACTGCGTGTTTCATCCATTTTACGTTCGGCAATCTTAGTAGTAATGAGTGGCACAAGCGGTAAAATAATCGAAGACGCAAATACAGTCGTAATTTGAACTAATGTCAGCCCGCGACCATATATTCCGTAAAGGAAGCTAATTTCACTTGCGTCAGCGCCTGCATTTCTCAAGCCATATGTGACTGTAAATGAATCCACAAAGTTAAAAAGTGCCATTGTAACAGAACCAATTGCAATTGGAATGGAGATCTTTAAAATAGTCTTACTATATGTGGAGAAATCCCTGCTAGAATATTTTTCCTTGCTCGTAACTTTTACCGAAGAACGGAAATATTTATAGAGTAAATAAACAAGTGAACCGAGTGCCCCAAGGACAGAACCGGCCATAATTCCACCAGCTACAATGTCATTTGAATAATCCATCGCAACTAGGAAATATGCAACAATTAGAATTAATGCAACTCGAACTAACTGTTCAATTACTTGAGAGATAGCAGTAGGTCGCATATCACCAAAGCCTTGGAAAAAGCCACGATAGACGGCCATATAAGGAGCCACAAGTAATGTCAGTGCCACAATAATTAACGCAATTTCTGTTGATGGTCCACCAAGTGCATTCGCTATCTGTGCTGAAAAACCGTAAATGATTGTAAAACTAATGACGCCAAAGGATAGGGCAAGGATTCTTGCGGTCACATAAATTTTCTTTATTTTGGCAGTATCCTTACTTGAGTTGGCCTCCGCAATCAATTTAGAAATAGCAATAGGGATACCCGCAACAGATAAATACAAAGCTACCATATAGACAGGATAGACAAGACTGAAAATACCCAGTACTTCGTCACCAGCAATATTTTGAAGGGGGATACGGAAAATACTTCCGATTACCTTAGAAAGTAATGTCGCAATCGTTAAGACGAGTGTACTTTTGACAAATGTTGATTGACTCATTTTGCTGTGCCCTGCCCTCTAAGCTTTAATGAGAAAACCTTTAAAGCAAAACGTGGAAGAACAAGCATTCTTATAAATCGACTTGGCTGGCGAAGTAATCGATAAAGCCACTCAAGATTTAACTTTTGCCAGATGACTGGTGCACGCTTCACGGTGCCAGCGATGACATCGAAGGAGCCACCTACACCAATAAATACGCCCTTTGAAAACTTGTCCAGATTTTCAGTAATCCATTTTTCCTGTCTCGGTACTCCTAAAGCAACAAACACCAAATCAGGTTGTAAGGCTGCGATATCGTCGGCAATATGATTGTTATTCCAATCAAAGAAGCCATCATGATAGCCAACAACTTCAACATTTGGATAATTCTTATGAATATTGGCAATGGTCTTTTCAATTGTTTCCTTTTGTGCGCCCAATAAATAAATTTTAAAGCGCTTTTGTTGACCAACCTCCAACAGTTTCACCATGGTATCATAGCCTGTCACACGCTCTGGAAGTGAATCTCCAAGGATTTGAGCTGCCTTAACCACACCGATGCCATCCGCACAAATGTAGGTTGCCTGATTTAAATATCCCTTCACAGTAGGATTTTCATTTGCCTGCATGACAACTTCAGGATTGGCTGTCACAACGAAAGTTTTTTCTTGCTGTTCAATCCGATTAACGAGGAGATCTACAAACCCCTGCTGACTAATATGTAAAAAGGGTACGCCCATAATCGTTACATGCCTCATATAGTGTTCAAACCTTTCTGTAATTCCTTTTTCACTGCAATCTATCATACCATAAAAGCAATATTGACAGGAAATTTTCGATAATAGTTCACCTATTGATATAGGCTGCATAAAAGGGGATTCATCGTTATAAAAACGATAATCCCATTGTACAATACAAGAAAATCAAACTAAAAAATGCACTAATTTTTAGAAGAAAAAGGTGTTGCTTATAACTGGGGCTTTGAGTTTCTTCTATTATATAGTGTTTTATATTCGTGTCATGAAGACAACAAAAAGAGTGCGAAACAATGTCGCACTCTTTTTAGATGATCGTAGAAAATCATTTTTTTACAATATAATCGCCGTGCACCCAGCCGGTTTTACCATTATAGATAACCTGATACCAGGCACCATTTTTTATGAATTCGCCTTTATCATCTACTGCACCGATAATAAAGCCGTTTGGTTTAACTGTACCTAGTATAGCAGCTGTCGTAGACGGTTCACTTCGGACATTGAGCGTGATGTTCATGTTAACAATCTGTAAACCATTTTCTAGCTGAACATAATCATCAAACACCCAGCCCTCTTGTCCATTGACACTTATTTTGAACCAACCACCATTTTCTCCAAGTACTTTGAAGGATGTATCTTTAGGTAAATTCGTCATAATGGATGCAGCATCTGCAGTATTTGGATACGTTCTCATATTGAGATTAGTTGTTGCCTTTCCGATTGCCCCAGCTATATAGGAATCTAAAGCATATTGCTTGGTAGGGCTTGGTAAAGATGGAGCGGTAGGCTGACCCTGATAAGCTGGAACATCAAACACTAAATTCGTTGTCGTATGTGCACCAACTAATTCATAAATATCATAAATCTTTTTCGCCTGAATAACTGCCCACATTACATGTGTAGCATATTGATGGACGGTTGGATTATCAGGGTTCCAGCGCATTTTATATAACGTATCTTGTCCTTTACTAATATACTGATCCTTGACAAATTGAGCCCCACCGATAATCGCATCCTGCACGGTAAACCAACCATTTGTATAAGCACGCTCAGCACCAAATTTATTAGCATCTGCATCAATAGCACCAATACCATAAGCATTATACGTTTTCTTAATAGCGGTTAAACTGTCTCGATTTTCAGGAGTGACCATCACTGACTTTCCACCCGTATCTAAGCCTACCTCAATGCCATTCATAAGCGCAGAGGCACCATTAGCTGTTTCATGTAAAGCATGTGATACCAGATAGATAGCATTTACATTATTATCGACACCCGCCTTAATAAAGGCATCAGCCATACCTGCTAAGCTTCCTTTATTAGCAAGTACCTTGTCATTTAGTTCCTTGGCATTCAGATTATTGACCACAGTGGATAATTTTAAAAATTGATAAAAAGATGGGCTTTCCTGCATAACGCTCTTTGGGTGTACATAGTATGACACTAGTGCGTCGCTAGCAGTAAAAATGCCAGCACCGTCAACCTTTGGATTATTGGCAGTTTGTTTATTAACCACTGAGGAATAGTCAGATGAGTAATTCGTCGTTATATATTCCTTTCCACCAGTTTCTGGTGCTTCTAAATGAATTAAACGATAGAGAACGGTCGCTGCTTCCGCACGAGTTGTTTGTGCAAGCGGTGCAAATTGATTACTTGGCTTCCCTACAAGTAGCCCTGATGATACGACAGCTTGTACATCAGCATAGGCCCATTTGGCGATACGAGCATTGTCACTAAAGTTAATAGGGGAGGAAGATGTAAGGATGTTTTGATAATTGAGAGCTCTTTTTAACATAGCCGCCATTTCCTGACGATTAATATGGGCGTTCGGGTTGAATTTGCCCTGCTCGTCACCTTTAATCAGACCATGATAGCTCGCTTGCTCGATTACTCCGTAGTACCAGTCGCCTTTCTTTACATCTGAGAAGGTTGCTTGACTAGAAGCAGCTGGCAAGTTAAGCGTTCTGACTAGAAATGCTGCGAATTCAGCTCGCGTAACAGCATCGTTTGGACGGTAATTGCCAAACTCGTCACCCTTCATTAAATCGTTCGTAATAAGATAATTCATTTCATGATAGGCCCAGTGCTTTGAAATATCTTCTGCTGAAGCGGTAGTAGGCGCAAGATAGAGCATTCCTGCAAGCACTGCCCCGTAAAGAGGAAATTTTCGTTTCATGTTTCAAGCTCCCTTCAATAGCTGATAATTGTTCTATCAAACTACCAAAAGTGTAACACAAAAAAAGGTAATCTATTATTACAACATAGGGACAGATAGATTTAGCTAGCATTTAATAATGAAGAAACTCTTAAAAAGAGAAGGAAAGAGGTGGAATTCGCTAAAAAGCTCTACCTATGTTTCTGTTTCTTTACAAATATAACTAAAATATTACGGGAATCTTTAATTTTTGACAATTTAGTAACCATTCCAGAAAATGCTTGGTTATTATGGAGAGTCAGGTATAATAGGAAATGGAACTATATGTTACCAATACATTTGAGGGTAAAATTAGTTGGAAGAAAGTAGCCATCTAGTAAGTACCATGGTAAAAAAATCTTCTATATCTAAATTTATGTCCCAGTGCTTGAATTTCGGAAAAGATAATGTTATATTATTGTAGAAAGTGAATAAGCTTACTAGAATGGTATTCTACTACTCTTTTTCTAGTAACTTTACTAAGAAAATTTGCTTTAGTTTTGAATTATTCGAGAAAGCTATAATACATAAATTTAGGCAACTAATTATGGTGATACTATAGTTTTCATCGGAATAATATCAATTTTTAGGAATATTAGGGAGGAATAAATTAATGGCAAAGCAAAACAAAGGCCGTAAGTTCTTCGCGGCATCAGCAACAGCTGCATTAGTTGCATCAGCAATCGTACCTGTAGCATCTGCTGCACAATTAAACGACTTCAACAAAATCTCTGGCTACGCTAAAGAAGCAGTACAATCTTTAGTAGACGCTGGTGTAATCCAAGGGGATGCTAACGGCAACTTCAACCCACTTAAAACTATCTCACGTGCAGAAGCTGCTACAATCTTCACTAATGCTTTAGAATTAGAAGCAGAAGGCGCTGTAGACTTCAAAGACGTTAAAGCAGATGCTTGGTACTACGATGCTATCGCAGCAACTGTAGAAAACGGAATTTTTGAAGGTGTAAGTGCAACTGAATTCGCACCAAACAAACAATTAACTCGTTCTGAAGCTGCTAAAATTTTAGTAGATGCATTCGGATTAGAGGGTGAAGGCGATCTAAGCGAATTCGCTGACGCTTCTACTGTTAAACCATGGGCTAAATCTTACCTAGAAATCGCAGTTGCAAACGGCGTTATCAAAGGTTCTGAAGCAAATGGTAAAACAAACTTAAACCCAAATGCTCCAATTACTCGCCAAGACTTCGCAGTTGTATTCTCACGTACTGTTGAAAACGTAGATGCTACTCCAAAAGTTGACAAAATCGAAGTAGTTGACGCTAAAACTTTAAACGTTACTTTATCTGACGGTACTAAAGAAACTGTTACTTTAGAAAAAGCTTTAGAGCCTAACAAAGAAACAGAAGTTACTTTCAAAATTAAGGATGTTGAATACAAAGCTAAAGTTACTTATGTTGTAACTACAGCTACTGCAGTTAAATCTGTATCTGCAACTAACCTTAAAGAAGTAGTAGTTGAATTCGACGGTACTGTTGATAAAGAAACAGCTGAAGATGCAGCTAACTATTCTTTAAAATCAGGTAAAGCAGTTAAATCTGTAAAATTATCTGATGACAAGAAAACTGCTACAGTTACAGTTGTAGGAACTCTTACAAACAACAAAGCTGACGCAATTAGCATTTCAAATGTAAAAGCTGGCGATAAAGTAATCGATGTGAAAAACGTTGAATTCACAGCAGTTGATAACAAATTACCAGAAGTTACAACAGTTAAATCTTTAGGAACAAAATCATTGAAGCTTGAATTCAGTGAGCCAGTAACTGACTTAAAACAATCTAATTTCACATTAGATGGTAAAGCATACTTCGGTAAAGTTACTTTAGGTGCAAACGACCGTTCTGTGATTTTAACTCCATTCGGCTCTGTACTTACAGTTGGGGAACACAAATTAACTGTTTCTGGTGTTAAAGACTATGCTGGATTCGTTTCATTATCTTCAACTCACGACTTCACAGTTGTAGAAGATAAAGAAGCTCCAACAGTAACTGAAGCAACTGCAACTTTAGAATCTGTTACTTTAACATTCTCTGAAGACGTTGATGCTGAGACAATCAAAGCTGCTAACGTTTATTGGAAGTCTGGAGACTCTAAGAAAGAAGCTCATGAGTTTGAAGCAATTGCTGATAACAAATACAAATTCTTCTTTAAAGAAGATAAAACTCTTCCAACAGGAAAAGTAGACATTCATGTAGAAGGCGTTAAAGACTTCTCTGATAACCAAATTGCAAAAGATACAAAAGTTACTGTAACTCCTGAGATTGATCAAACTCGTCCAGAAGTGAGAAAAGCAACTGTAACAGATGCACGCACTATTAAAGTAACTTTCTCTAAAGCACTTGATTCAAAAAGTGTTCAAGAAGTGAAAAACTATACTGTATTAAACAAAGACGGTAAAGTTGTTTCAGTTCAAACTGCAAATTTAGACCCGAACGATTCTAAAACTGTAATTATCAACCTATATTCAGATCTTTCTACAGGTGAAAATAAACTTACAATCAAAAACATTAAAGATGCTACTAAGCTTCAAAACACAATGCTTGATTACAGTGAGAAAATTGTAAAAGGCGACAAAGACGCTCCTGAATTCGACTCAAAAGTTGTTAATACAAAAGATCGTCGTGTAGTTCTTACATTCAACAAGAAGATGAATGTTGATACTTTAGTTGATTATTCAAATTACCTTGTTAAAATTGACGGTAAATTACAAACTTTATCATCTAACTTAGCTGATATTTCAGTAATGCAAAATGGTACTTCTGTAGTTATTACATTTGCTGAAACACTTGATGGAAAAACTATTGACTTTACAGGTGGCGGTACAAATAAAGCACATGTATCACAATTACAAGTACTTGGAGTAAAGGATGCGGCAGGTAACTTATTAAAAGAATTTGCAAACCCAACAACTGCTGCAAATAATCTAGTTGATTTAGCTACATCAACTACTTTATCTTTAGCTGATATCGACAAAGATTATGCTGGTATGAAAGCTGAATTAGTTGATAAAAATACAATTAAAGTTAAGTTTAATGCAGGTGTTAACTCTGCTTCTGCTGAAGCATTCTCTTACAAGGTTAATAATGTAGAGCAAATTAAAGACGTACAAGTTGACGGTACTTCAACTGTAACACTTAAATTCAAAGATGATGTTCTTGGAACTTCTGCTGCTAATTTAAATTTAATTGTTGATTTCACTAAACTTCAAACAAATGCTGGAAACACTGCACCAACAGGTACTGCTACTGCTTCAATTACTGTAAATTCTACAACTACTAACTTATTAGATTCTGTTAAACCAGAAATTACTGATAAAGGTGTTTACGGGGTAGATGGTAACAAAATTATTATCAATTATTCAGAAGCAATCAAATTGGATGCAGATACTGTTACACACCAAGATTTAATCGATGCTGATTTCCTTATTACTCGTGTATCTGACAATAAGGAATTAAATCCTATTGGTCATTACGATGTTGCTGTAAACGGAAATCAACTTGTAATTACACTTACAGATTCTCGTACAGTAGAAACATATTATAAAGTAACTGTAAAAGAATCTGCTAAATATGTAGTTGATAAATCAGCTGCTAAAAATGTACTTACAAAATCAACTGGTGATTCTGCATTAGTAAAACCTGGTACAACATCTGTTACTGGTGTTACTTTAAATGATGTTACAGGTGCAGCTAACAACGGTAAATCAGTATTTACATTACCAACTCCAAGTGTACCAGGTAACACTTACAAATATTTCGTATCTACAGATGCTAACGCTGTGCCAGCACCATTAGTTGGAGCTGACTTAACTGCTTGGACTACTGTTGTAACTGGTGATCAAATCACTGTTGCTAACGGTAAAAACGTTGGAGTTGCTGAAGTAGATGCAGCTGGTAAAGCTGTTAAATTCGTAAACGTAGTTGCGCAAAATTCTGATTATGTGGCTGCTACTTCTGGTAATGTAACTGGTTCTAAAACTTTTGCTACTATCGCAGAATTCAATACATTACTTGGCGATGCTTCTACTACTAATAAAACTTTAGTATTAACTATTGACGGTGTAGACAAAACGGTTACATTTAACGCAGACTACACTACAGCAGGATTTGCTAACTGGGCTGCAGTTAAAACATTTGTAGAAAATGCTACTAACCTAAATGGTGCAGCTACATTAACTGCTGTTGATGGTGCTGGTCTAGTATTTACAAGTGCAACAACTGGAACTACAAGTAAAGTAGTAGTTAAAACAGATGCTTCTGAATTATTAGGTAACGCACCTGTTGTTGTTGATGGCGCTGCTGAAAAAAATTAATTTAGTAGTTCTTTATTCTGAGATAGTTTAATATTTATTAATTCTATTTCTTAATTTGAAAAGATTTAATGAAACCCTGAAGCGAGAAATTCCTTCAGGGTTTTTTTATTTCTATAGGTTAAATATATCCTATATATGTGTGCTTGCATGCTCAACATCTATGTGCTGAAAGTCCACTACGGTAAAAAAGAGAGATCATTAGATCAGGTAATTTCTACTCTGTCGTCTTTTTTTAACTTTTGCCTTGCTGAGGAATATTTAAGTACGATGCTTATGAAGAAGCGTTGGAGACCGAAAATTCCGCAGTCGTTGCCCAAATTCCTTAATGAACAGGAGTATGCTCGAATTAAAATATCCGCAGAATGTTTGAGCCTCCGAGACAGAGCGCTTGTGTTATTTCTATTCTCTTCAGTATGTCGTAGATCAGAAGTTATTCAATTAACTATACAAGATGTTGATATGAACCGGCGAACTGCTGAAGTTAAAGGAAATGGTAAAAAGATACGAAAAGTTCATTTTTCAGAAGAATGCGCATTGATGCAGCTGATGCTAAAGGTAATGTAGTATTTAAAGTTGCTAAATATGGTAAAGAAAAAACTGTAACAATTGACCTTACAGTTGCTGCTAAATAAAAATAAACGAAACGTTACTTTATAAGCTGAGTTATTCAGTGAAATGAGTGGAACTGAAAACCCCATGTTTTGCATTAAGCAATAAATATGGGGTTTTCTTTCTAAATGTTATTTCCAATTAATAGGTAAAAGTCCTGTTCTTGTAAAACAGTCAGTCTACAAGTACCTAATCCTCCTGCATCCAGTGCTGTGCTGAATGACACAAAAGGGATGAAGTCAGGTGAAGTCGTACCCGGCGACACGGGGCGGGGTTCTTTAAAAGATTTCTATGGTTAGGCAGACGAATCCATGTAGGCAGGGTAAGCTAGTGTATGGTGCGAAATAAAGCTAGGAGCTCACTGTACATCCCTATAGTCGAAATACTATAGTGGCGATTGATGAATTGACTGTTAAACCGGTCGTTCTTATTCCTGGATAGTGGAAACCTAAGGAAATCAAAATAAGGGATGGAAGTAGTGGAACGTTTGAAGTCTTATTAGAAGAGGTGTGTCAGCACCAGTGAGGCTAATAAGATGGCAGCGGGTTTGTAGTAGTGTGGATCGCTAGCCGTTTGGACTTGTATGTTAACATAGGAGAAGGGTAAAACTAGTAGGAGTTCAGGAGGCTGGGACAAAAAGAAAAAATGAGGCTGGGACAAAACCCTCCTCTAAATTAAAAAGCGTGTGAAATTTTACCGTCAGTAAAATTTCACACGCTTTACATTTTTTCATAAAAAATAAGGACCACTTCTGATAAAATTAAGTCACCACAACCAAATTATACAGAAAGAAGGGTCCTTATGTTTAAAA
>NZ_JBWKZL010000014.1:0-82230 GCF_059424475.1 Lysinibacillus sp. GW247-5R2A
CAAACTCTCCATAAAAGAAATTTGATTAGCTCAAATTGTTTTGCTGGCATCAATTTTGATGTCCAAAATTTTGTTTTGTTCACTAGCTAGGCTAGTTACTAAAAACTTTATTGATTACGTTTTGCTTGTTCAGTTTTCAAGGTTCATGTTTTGCTTTGTTTTAGCGTGTCACCGTGGCGACTTGTATAATACTACACCCTTATTTTTAAAAGGTCAACACTTTTTCAAAAAAAGTTTAACTTTTTTTCTCCACACAGAATTACTTCCTATATTAATACTCAAAATAAATCTTTGACTAAAAATAATATTTTCACCCTTAAGGTTTATGTTATACCACTAATTAAAATATAATTTTATCATATCTTACAAGAAAAATTTAATAGATTTTTTGGGTAGCAGGAAAAAAATCGATATTAAACCGTCCTTTCAGTATGTAGATGCAGTTTTTTATATAAAAGTGAACTAGAATGAGGGGCACTACACTCCTAAATGGAGTCAACGACTTTACTTGATTTCAAAAAAGACTATAGATAAACTCAAAAGTTTGAGTTTATCTATAGTCTTAAACTGAATTTTATAATGGGAAAAAGAATGGGATGGTTATCATCATGACAATAAACATAACAATTTGTAACGGTATCCCTATTCTTACAAAGTCCATAAATTTATAGCCTCCAGCTGTCATTACCAGCGCATTAGTTGGGGATGCAATTGGTGTGGCAAACGCCATACTCGCGGCTACTGCTACTGCAATCATAAATGTTGTAGGATTAACCTCCATTGCTATTGCAGCACTCATAGCTATTGGTGCAAACAATACAGCCGTCGCTGTATTACTAATAAATTGTCCAAAGACTGCTGTCAAAATATAAACACCTATGAGCACACCATAGGGACCATAGTCACCAAGTACTTTAATAATCCCGTCAGATAATATAGCCATGCCTCCTGTTTTTTCTAACGCTGTCGCCATTGGTAGCATAGCGGCCACTAGCACTATACTTTCAAAATTCATATTGCTATACGCATCTTCCATGTTCCGTAAGCAACCAGTTAATATCATTAGTACGGCACCAATCATAACAGAAATAACAGCAGGGAAAATTTCGAATGCCATTAACATAATCATAAACAGCATAATAATCCCCGCAATTCCAGCTTTTCCTGTTGCCGCAGCTACACTCGCGTGTTCCTTTGGCTGACCAACAACCACAACATCTTGGGTCTCTCTCGCTAATAAAAGAATTTCATCCCAAGCTCCTTGCACTAAAATAGCGTCTCCGAATTTCAACTTATGCGAAACCATGTCTTGGAGTTTATAACCACCCTTACGATTAATACCAATTATATTTAGATTGTATTTTTCTCTAAACCCTAACGAACTAACTGTTTCATTGGTAAAGCTTGAATTTGGCGTGAGCAATACCTCTGCAATACCGAGGTGCTTCGAAACCAATTCATCAGCTTCCCCTTCTACTAATCCTTGCATCTCGAGGTGATAATCATCAACAAAGTGACGAATATCCTCTTCTTCCCCTTGAACATACAGCTCGTCCTTTGCATGAATCACACTTGTGGGACCAGCCATTTCTTGATACGTCATAGGTAGTAAATTGATACCTTCTTGTGACTTGCGATGAATTTTCATCATACAAAGCGTGTACTTGGCTGGTAGCTTTAACTCTGCTAACGACGTTTCAATAATTGATGATTCTTCTGGAACAGAAATTTTGAATAGTCGATTATTTAAATCATATTGCTTTATGATTTTCTTCGGTGAAAGCTTATAGCCCTCATTTGTTTGCGTACGATGTTGATCTTTCGGTAACAAAATATTGCGCACAAGCACTAGATAAGCAATTCCTGCAATCATACCCACTATACCAATTGGAGTTATTTCAAAAAATCCAAGTTTGCTATATCCTCTATCTACCAATAACTGACTGACAATTAAATTGGTTGGGGACGCAATCAACGTCATAAGGCCCGATAGACTAGCTACGTATGAGAGTGGCAATAAAAATTTAGAAGGGCTGACCTTCATACTAATCGCTATACTTACAACTATTGGCATCATTAATGCGACAGTACCTGTATTGCTCATAAATGCACCGACAGATCCAACAATAATGAGTAGTAATACAAATAGTTTCAATTCACTATTGCCGGACCATTTAAGTAATAACTGTCCTGCCATCCCCGCAAGTCCTGTGCGTAAAATTCCTGCACCCACGACGAAAAGCCCTGCAATCATTAAAACTACAGAGTTTGAAAATCCAGCTAATGCCTCTGTGGGCGTTAGAATATCTGTAATAACAAATGCTAAAAGTGACACAATTGCTACAAGATCTGCTCGTATTTTATTGGTCACAAATGCGAAAATTGTTGCACCTAAAATAAGAAATGTTAATGTAAGCTGCACATTCATGAATTCCTTTCTAACATTAATCATTAAAATTTTTGACAGCAAAAAAGCCGTCACCATTGCTATTTCTATTATAGCTTATGAATGGCTAGAAATAGTAAAAGTCACCATCTTTTCAAAATTAAAATAAGTGTGGCATGCAACCACACTTTTATTTCTTATATAGATGATGTTCTTTAATATAGTCATAGCAAGCATTGGGTAAAAGATATCTCGGCTCTCCACCCATCGCAAATTCTTCCCGAATATAGGTAGAGCTAATTTCCATGGCTAGGCCCTTATCAATAAGATGAAATCTCCCATCATCATTATTTCTTAAAATCGGGGATCGGCTAATTGTTGATAGCATATCAACCCCATGCCTCGCCATAACTATGAATTTATTTTCGGCAACTAATGCGTCTCCCTTTTTCCATAATCCTGCACCAATGTCTACTAATAAATCCGCGCCCATAATAAAGTGGATTTCATCTTCTGGATGCTTTTCCCTAAAGTACTTCATCGTGTCATACGTGTAAATATTCCATCCCTCTTGATCCATCTCATAGGAATCTGCTATAAAACGATCATCCTTAGCAATTGCTAAATGTAGCATATTCCACCGATGCTTATCTTCTGTTTTTATAGTTTTATCTTTTCGCTTATTTGAACAGGGTAAAAATATGACCTTATCTAATTTACAACGGTGTGCAACCGTGCTAGCAGTCCAAAGATGAACATTGGTAATAGGATCAAAGGATGAACCATAAATACCTATTCTCGCCATCGTATCTTCCTCCTGTCATTTTTTATCTAGTATCCATCTTCTTCGAAATTTTTTCTTTAATATCATGAATAATAGCTCTCTTGTGATCCCAGCAAGCCTGACTCAAATCAACTGGGTACTCTTCCGGGTTCATCGTTCGTTTGTACTCACACCATAATAATTTTAAATTTTCCTTTGCATACGCTTGTGTCTCTTGAATTGTAGGTTCCTCAAATACAACTTTCCCATTTTCTACAATGCTTTCATGTAACTCAATCGCTGTAAAATTCGTCACAAACTTACTTATATACGTATGAACAGGGTGGAACATCTTTAATCGTTCTGTTTGCTGAATATTTTCCTCATCAAGGGCAATATAGTCACCTTCAGCATGACCATTCTCATTATTAATAATACGATAGACTCGTTTGCGCCCAGGAGTCGTCACCTTTTCTGGATTCGCAGAGATTTTTATAGTATCAACCATTTCCCCATTTTCATTTTCAATAGAGACTAACTTGTATACTCCACCTAAAGCAGCTTGATCGTAGGCTGTAATTAGCTTCGTGCCGATTCCCCAAGCATCAATTTTCGCCCCTTGAGATTTTAAATGCATAATAGTATATTCGTCTAAATCATTGGATGCCATAATTTTTGTTTCCTTAAAGCCTGCATCATCTAGCATTTTTCTGGCTACCTTTGATAAATAGGCTAAATCACCACTGTCTAATCGGATACCAGTAAAATTAATTTGATCTCCCAATTCCTTCGCTACTTTGATGGCATTCGGAACACCTGACCGTAACGTATCATAAGTATCTACTAAGAATACACAGTCTTTATGTGCGGCTGCATATTTTTTAAACGCAGTATATTCATCTCTGTAGGTTTGAATCATAGCATGCGCATGTGTTCCTGAAACTGGAATACCAAATAATTTACCTGCACGCACATTACTTGTTGCAGAAAAGCCACCGATATAAGCAGCACGAGTTCCCCAAATTGCCGCATCGAATTCGTGAGCACGACGGGTTCCAAACTCCATCACAATATCCTCACCCGTCACTTCTTTAATTCGCGAAGCTTTCGTCGCGATTAGCGTTTGGTAATTAACAAGATTCAGCAAGGGGGTTTCGATTAATTGCGCTTCAGCCAATGGTGCCTCGATTCGCAGAATAGGTTCATTGGCAAAAACCAACTCTCCTTCCCTCATCCCCCTTATAGTTCCTGTAAACTTTAGATTCTGGAGATAGTGGAGAAATTCCTCTGGATAGTTCCCTTCTTCACGCAAATATTCAATATCACTTTGAGAAAAACCAAAGTTATTAATATACTCCATTACTTTTTTTAAGCCGGCGAATATCGCATAACCATTGCCAAATGGAAGTTTTCTAAAATACAGCTCAAAAACAGCCTTTCGTTGATGAACCGCGTCCTTCCAATAGGTCTGAACCATATTTATTTGGTATAAATCGGTGTGTAACATGAAACTATCATCTGCGTATTTCACATCATTTCCCTCCATTCTTTACTATCAAATAACAGAGGCACCAAGTGTATGCTCAAAATGACTTAAAGCCCACTCATGTCCTGTTTGATTAAAGGATGCGACAGCGTTTTTATGAATGACAAGATCGAACCCCTTATTATAAGCATCTACAGCGGTATGAAGAACACAGATGTCTGTACAAACCCCAATTAAATGAAGCTCTGTAATGCCTCTTTCACGCAATTTCAACTCCAAATCTGTCCCTGCAAAGGCCGAGTAACGAGTTTTATCTATATAATAGACATGTTCCAATTCTTGCTTACCTTCGTACAATGTTTTTAAAGCTCCGTATAAATCTCGCCCTTTGGTATGACGAATATTATGTGGTGGAAATAGCTTTGTTTCAGGATGATAAACATCTTCTTGCTCATGAACATCTATAGCGAATACTGTGAACTCATTATTTGAGATAAATTCATTTGTTAAATTAACAATTGCCTGCTCAAGCTGTTGTCCCGGCTCCCCACAAGTTAGAGCTCCATCAGTTGCAACAAAATCAACAGTGTAATCTATATTAATTAATGCTCTCTTTTTCATCGTTTTATCACTCCAATTTTTAATTAGTAATACCAAAATTACAAATTACTGTTTTTAAAGTTATCAGGAAAGACGAATCTTTCCTAATGATAAATTGATTCCACCACTTCAAAATCATTAAAAGTATACAACTGTGATGGCCTAAACGAATTACGCTTTGTTTTCTTCGGTTTTCCTTCTACATCCACTACTTTTTCGATAAAAGGTAGTTTAGGTGCTTTTGTAAAAAATACAGAATCATTAGCGATTCGTGGATCGTCTTCAACTGTCAGTAGTACCCGTTGTAATTCTGATAAGGTAAACTCTTGCGGTAAAAAGTTTTTAGCAACGGTTGTTTGCACCATGTCTTTTTTTATAAATTCGAGTGCATCTGCAATGATTTTACGATGATCAAAGGCTAGTTGAAGTGTAAATACATTTTCAATATCAAATAACTCTACATCATCTGCATCATCATTTGCTTGTCGCTGTTCCATATGCTCCTCAGGAACAATCGCATAAAAAGCATTTGAAATCATCCAGCCACGAGGATCTCGATGGATATCATCGTAAACACCAAAGTGCTGAACATGTAACCCTTCTACATTCGTCTCTTCTTTTAACTCTCTTTTTGCTGCAATATAGGCTGATTCCATTTGATGAGCATCTACAAACCCACCTGGAAGCGCCCATTTTCCACCTTCAATATTGGCATTTCCATCAGCATCTTTAGCAGCACGCTTAATTAACATAATTTTAAGTGTCATGTTTGGCGGTGCCTTTTCTTCTGTTTTCTCCGAAGTAATCGTAAAAATTGCGATATCTGCTGTGTATCCATCAGGTGTTTTATATTTTGAAGAATCATAATGCGCTAGCATTTCTTCTTCCGTCCGAAATTTTGACATCATATAACCCCTTTAATCATTACAAGGTTTTAGTAATTTGTAATTACAGAATTACTATTTAATTGAATTATAATCCCCTACCCCAAAAAATGCAACCTATTTATTTAGTACCCCAAAGAGCTATTATCATCAGATTTTTCAATCAAAATAAAAAAAGCATAAATAAAGCTTTTATGCCTTATTTATGCCCATTTACTTTATTGTTCTTTCAGCAAAATTCCATTTTGTACAACAACTTGCCCATTTTTAATAACTGTATTTGTATGGTTCATGCCATAGAAGTATTGTAATTGCTTATAATTAGCAACATCTAAAATAATAACATCCGCTTTTTTATCAACCTCAAGGGAACCTATTTGTTCGCCTCGATTCACTGCATACGCGGCATTAATTGTTGTTGCTGTTAGTACTTCCTCTAGTGTCATTCCCATATGCATGCAAGCTAAATTCATGATAAACGGTAGACTCATAGTCGGAGATGATCCTGGATTAAAGTCCGTTGAAATGGCTACAGGTACCCCTTCATCAATCATTAGACGACCTCTCGCGAAAGGCGCACGTAAAAAGAATGCAGTTCCTGGCAGCAAGACAGCAATTGTACCCGCTTCAGCCATTTTTTGAATACCTTCATCAGAGGCAACTAACAAATGCTCTGCCGAAATGGCTCCCACTTCTGCAGCAAGTTCAGCACCTTTATAAGGCTCAATTTCATCAGCATGTATTTTTGGTGTTAATCCAAGATCTTTCCCAGCCTCTAAAATACGCTCAGATTGTTCTGGTGTAAAGACACCTTTTTCACAAAATACATCATTAAATTCAGCTAGTTCCAACTCTGCAACTTTGGGTAGCATTTCATGAATCAAAACATCCACAAACTCATCCTCACGCCCTTTATAGTCGCGAGGTACTGCATGTGCACCCATAAAAGTACTAATAACATCCATATCATGCGTTGCTTGCAATTTTTTCGCTACTTCAAGCTGCTTCTTTTCCGTCTCCCAATCCAATCCATAGCCTGATTTGGCTTCAACGGTTGTGACTCCATGCTTTAAAAATATATCTAAGTGCTTTCTTGTTTTTTCATACAAATCATCAAAGCTAGTTTCTCGTGTACGCTTTGTTGTAGCGTGAATGCCGCCACCCGCATTCATGATTTCCATATAGGTAGAACCATTGAGCCGCATATTAAACTCTTCTTCACGGGTTCCTCCATGTACGAGATGCGTATGGCAATCCACTAGCCCTGGCATAACGACCTTACCAGAAGCATCAATTATAGTAGCCTTCTTCACTAGTTCAGGAAAATCTACCTCTAATTGCTCTAAAGCACCTACAGCAACAATTCGATCTTCTTCAATAAGAACACTACCATTTTCCACTATAGCAATAGCTTGCATTTGCTCCTTTGTGCGAGGTCCTCGTACATTATTTTTTAATGTAATCACTTCATTAGCATTTTTAATTAAGATAGTCACTTTACATCATCCTTTAACATTGGTATTTGCACACCTTTGTTTTTAGCTGTCTGAATAGCAATATCATAGCCTGCATCTGCGTGACGAGCTACACCCATACCAGGGTCCGAAATTAACACGCGAGCAATTTTCTCTGCTGCTAGCTCCGATCCGTCTGCTACTAACACTTGCCCTGCATGCTGTGAATAGCCCATACCTACGCCACCGCCATGGTGAACACTTACCCAGCTGGCACCGCTTGCTGTATTAACTAGCGCATTTAAAATTGGCCAATCCGATACTGCATCTGAACCATCCAACATCCCTTCAGTTTCACGGTTTGGCGAAGCAACAGAACCTGAATCAAGATGATCACGACCAAAAACAATTGGAGCTGATAACTCACCATTCGCTACCATTTCATTTACTTTTAATGCAAAGCGATGACGGTCGCCATAGCCTAGCCAACAAATACGTGCAGGTAACCCTTGCCATTTAACCATTTTTTGTGCCATATCGATCCAATTCACTAGACCTTCATCTTCTGCGAACATCTCTTTCGCAAGTGCATCCGTTTTATAAATATCCTCAGGGTCTCCCGAAAGCGCAGCCCAGCGGAATGGCCCTTTCCCTTCACAGAACAACGGACGAATATAGGCTGGTACGAAGCCTGGGAAATCAAAAGCATTGGTTACGCCCATTTCTTTAGCATAGGCGCGAATATTATTGCCATAATCAAATACCTCTGCACCAGCCTCTTGGAACTCTAGCATTGTACGAACATGCTCTGCCATAGTTTCCTTAGCTCTTCGTTCATATGTTTTTACATCTGATTGACGAAGTGCTAATGCTTCCTCAAATGTCATGTTATTCGGTATATAGCCATTTATCGGATCATGTGCAGAGGTTTGGTCTGTGACAAAGTCTGGAATGATCCCTCGATTCAACAGTTCACGATTGACATCTGCACAATTTCCAACAAGGCCAATCGAGGCTGGTTCTTTTTGGTCACGTAATTTATTTACTAATGCAACTGCTTCATCCACAGTTTCTACAAGATAATCACAATAGCCCTCTTTTATTTTACGTTCAATGCGGGCACGCTCTACTTCTACAACTAGAATGACAGCGCCAGCCATTTTCCCAGCTAGAGGTTGTGCACCACTCATCCCACCCATACCACCTGTAAGGATGAATTTACCGCGTAAATCTGCAGAGCCAAATACTTTTTTCCCTGCTTCTACGAAGGATAAATAAGTACCTTGTAAAATACCTTGCGCGCCGATATAAATCCAACTGCCAGCAGTCATTTGTCCATACATCATTAAATCTCGATCTTCTAATTCATAGAAATGGTCCCAATTAGCCCATGCTGGCACAAGATTGGAATTGGCAATTAAAACACGTGGAGAATGTTCATGTGTACGGAATACAGCTACGGGCTTCCCTGATTGGATCAATAATGTCTCATCATTCTCTAGTTTTTTTAATGAAGCAATTATTTGCTCATAACTTTCCCAATTTCGAGCTGCCTTTCCAATACCTCCGTAAACAATCAGCTCATCTGGGTTCTCCGCTACTTCAGGATCAAGATTGTTCATCAGCATGCGCATCGCTGCTTCCTGCGTCCATCCTTTACAAGTTAGTTGATTCCCATGTGGTGCACGAATACTTGTTTTAAATACCATAAAAAAACACGCTCCTTTAAAATGATACATACATTTGTAAAATTCTATAAAACTGAATATTCAGACATCAAAACAAATAATCCCTTATAAAGCAGAGGCGACTTAGAAAACCAAGTCTCGCCTCAGCTCTTCCAACTTAAAATCATTTAAGCAACTTTACATATATTCCTTTACTAGAGCATCACTCGTTAATAAATACTCCGCCAATGCCTCAATTTCATCACCGATCGGCTGATCTGCTAATAGTGGTGGACAAAACTCACGAACTTTCTCTAAATACTTTCGTGTGGTTGGTGATAATTGTGCCTCCGCTTTATCTAAATAAATAGCCTGTGATGCACAAATCATTTCTATCGCTATAACTAGGGCAGCATTTCGGACAATCTGACGTACTTGACGAGCAGAAGTTGTCCCCATACTTACATGGTCTTCCTGATTCCCTGATGTAGGAATTGAATCGACACTGGAAGGATGCGCCAACACTTTATTTTCTGAAACAATAGATGCTGCTGTATATTGAGCAATCATCAGTCCGCACTCAATCCCGGGATTTGTCGCTAAAAACGGTGGTAACCCTTCATTTAATTGAGGATTCACCATTCGCTCTGTACGGCGCTCTGAAATATTAGCCCATTCACTTACCCCAATTTTTAAAAAGTCCATCGCTAAAGCAATTGGCTGACCATGAAAATGGCCACCTGATAGTACTTCACCGCTTTCTAAAACAATCGGATTATCGGTCGTGGCGTTCATTTCCGTTTGTACTCGGTTCTCCGCGTAAAAGAAAGACTGCCAGGAAGCACCGTGCACTTGTGGAATACAGCGCAGAGAATATGCATCCTGCATACGAATTTCTCCTTGCTTTGTCACTCGCTTACTTCCCTCAAGCCACTTACGAATACGACCGCCAACAAGCTCTAACTCTGGATGTGGTCTTACTGCTAAAAGGGCTGGGTCAAACGCAGATGTGATACCCTTCAATGCTTCTAGTGTTAAACTAGCAGCCATATCCGCTGCTAGCCCAATTCGTTCAGCCTCATTAACGGTTAAGACACCGATACCTGTCATAGCCTGTGTACCGTTTACAAGTGCCAGCCCCTCTTTAGCTTGTAGTCGAACAGGTGATAATCCCGCTTGCTGTAACGCCTCATTACCACTCATCACTTCTCCATTAAACTCAGCCTTACCTTCTCCCACTAGGACTAAAGCTAAATGTGATAATGGCGCTAAATCCCCACTTGCTCCAACCGAGCCTTGTGAAGGGACAATTGGGTGTACGCCTTTATTAATAAAATCTAATAAAAGCTGTACCGTTTCCTCACGAATTCCTGAAAATCCACGAGCTAAGGCATTTGCACGTAAAACCATCATGGCACGTACAACATCAGTAGGAAACGGCTGGCCTACACCTGTTGCATCCGATCGTAATAAATTCAGTTGCAATAGCCCAATATCGTCTTCCTCAATTTTTATATTGCTTAGTTTTCCAAAGCCTGTATTCACACCATAAATCGTTTGGCCCTCTGCTAAGCGCTTTTCGATCCGTTCCCTACTTAAACGAATACGTTCTATACTATCTGCAGCAAGTGCAACTGTTGCATGCCCTTTAACGATTTCCTCAATTTGTTGTCTTGTTAATGTATGGCCATCAAGCTCGATGATCGACTTCACATGACATCCCCCTATTCCCTTTATGGCTTATGTAAAATTCATTTTAACGTAATCACTAACACATCCGCATTCAACTACTTTTAAGCGTTTTCATTATAAACGAGTGTCCTGCTGAATAATGGTCAATTACTCTATTTCCATTGTACTAACTACTTTTTTCAGAATATAGAGAATTTTAAAAGAGAAAACATGATTTTTTTCAGATTCCTATGTTATTTTTAATAATATAATCGTATTTTTATATGAAACTAGAATATTTTAAGCGAGGTTAGATGTTATGAAGCTGTTATTAATCGATCGAGACCCCACTGAACTAGCAGGCATTAAGTGGTTTTTACATACCTATTTTCCAGGGGATGTTCTCATTGATATGTGCACGACTATGTCTGATGTACCTCAATGCATCCGTCAATTTGAACCGGATGCCATACTGTTAAATATCGACTTGATTCCTAATAATCGCTTAACTTCTCTTTATCGAGATCTACAAAAACTTGCAGGTGCTATTTTAGCTGTAACAACAGAACCCTTATTTAAAAACGCATTGAAAGCCATAGATTTACAGGTAGCCCATCTGTTTGTAAAACCCATTGATTTAGAAGTATTAAAGCAAAAACTGACAGGAATTTCCTTGCGCTCACCACAAATTACAGATACTGCGCAGGAGGCTGCAAATGAATCATTTTATAATCATTTATTTTTGGATACGAAATCAAACTCTATTGAAACTGGCATTCACTTTACAATAATTGAACCTGAGCACACTGAGACCTATAACAAGCTTTACAATTGGCTTCAACAAACATCTATTCACTTCCATATGAAGACCTATCCTTTATCGAATAGAATCGTCTGCCTTTTTCAAGCGCAAGACATAAAGCTGGTAGAGAAGGATGTACGTACTCTTATGAAGGAATGGCGTTTGTTTAGCAATAGTTCTTTAAATATCGGGATATATGACGGACCGATTACAAGCATTAAAAATATGTATACATTAACAAAGCGTGCACTTCATCAAAGTTTTTATGAAGGATTCGGTCATATTTTTTACGCAAGTAAACAATTTGAAATACAGCCCTTCGATCCATTACTAACACCAGAGGAACAACAATTATTAATAAGTAGCCTGGAGGAGGGTAATCTCGAAGCTGTAAAAACATTTTTATATCGACTTTCTAATGAAGGCATCTATTACGAGCAGGATGACCTACGCATCCATCTAACAAGTGTGTTAGCACAAATTCGGCGCTTTATGTTGAAATATAAACTACACGAAAAAGCAGTCATTGAACAAAACTACCGTCAGCTATTTCATTTAATTATTGAGCATCCTATTTTTTATACGATTCTCAATGGCATTATTTCTTTCACTCAGAGATTAATAGAGCTAGCCCGTGAAGCCCGCATGGAGAAAAGAGCTGATTATGTTGAGCTCGCTTTAGAAATTATTGATCAGCAATTTAAAGATAGTTCCTTGTCTCTTCCCTTTGTCGCCCGTAAGCTTGGGATCAGCCCCAATTATTTAAGTACGATTTTTTCGAAGAAACAAGGTTTGCCATTTAAGCGCTATATACAACAATTTAGAATTCAAAACGCTAGTAAGATGCTAGTAGAAACAGATTTTGCAATTAGTGAGGTTGCTCATTTAAACGGTTTTGATGACCCGAATTATTTTATTAAAATATTTAAACAACAAATCGGTATGACCCCTCATCGATACCGAAAAAACTAAAAAGAACGTTGCAGATAATTTTCAATTAGTTGTTTTCATTTTCAATAAAGGCTTGTGTTATGGGTATTAACTCTTATACTTCTTTTCATTTTCAGTATAAATACTGTTTATACATAGTTTATTTAACAACAAATTTAGGACGAGGAATAAGCATAAATAGGCTCTTCGCTGCATATATTTATATTTTATATCTTCCTATAAAAATTCTTTAACGATAATTATTATAATGTACTAGCAATTCTATTTTATATTTGTTAT
Organism: Lysinibacillus sp. GW247-5R2A; assembly: GCF_059424475.1. NCBI lineage: Bacteria > Bacillati > Bacillota > Bacilli > Caryophanales > Bacillaceae > Lysinibacillus > Lysinibacillus sp. GW247-5R2A. The sequence goes on from NZ_JBWKZL010000014.1 coordinate 12,944, forward strand.
AGTTATAGACGAAGAGTTTGACTTACATTATTTTCAGGAGGTAACTAATATGACAAACGCAAATGATCGTAGCCGTCGTTTTACAACAGCAGGTGGTGCTCCAGTAGTAAGTAACCATGACTCTATGTCAGCAGGTCCACGCGGCCCTCTATTACTTCAAGATGTATGGCTAGTTGAAAAATTAGCAAACTTCAATCGTGAAGTAATCCCTGAACGTCGTATGCACGCAAAAGGTTCAGGTGCATTTGGTACTTTTACTGTAACGCACGATATAACTCAATATACAAAAGCTAAAATCTTCTCAGAAGTGGGCAAGAAAACAGATATGTTCGCACGATTCTCCACAGTTGCTGGTGAGCGTGGTGCAGCAGATGCTGAGCGCGATATCCGCGGCTTTGCCCTTAAGTTCTATACTGAAGAAGGCAACTGGGATTTAGTAGGAAACAATACACCAGTATTTTTCTTCCGTGATCCACTACACTTTACAGATTTAAACCACGTGGTCAAACGTGATCCACGTACAAATATGAAAAACGCTAATTCTAACTGGGATTTCTGGACGCTATTACCAGAAGCACTTCACCAAGTTACAATTGTAATGTCCGACCGTGGTATTCCAACTGGTTACCGTAATATGCACGGATTTGGTTCTCACACATATAGCTTTATCAATGCTGATAATGAGCGTGTTTGGGTTAAATTCCACTTCCGTACAGAACAAGGCATTAAAAATTTAACAGGTGATGAGGCAACTGAGGTAATCGGTCAAGACCGTGAATCTTCACAACGTGATTTATATGAAGCCATCGAAAATGGCGATTTCCCTAAATGGAAAGTGTATATTCAGGTTATGACAGAGGAGCAAGCTCGTGAGCTACCATACAACCCATTCGATTTAACAAAAGTATGGTATAAAAAAGATTTCCCATTAATTCCTGTAGGTGAGTTTGAGTTAAATAAAAACCCGGACAACTACTTTGCAGAAGTGGAACAAGCTGCCTTTGCACCATCTAACATCGTCCCTGGTATTAGCTTCTCACCAGATAAAATGTTACAAGGTCGTATCTTTGCCTATGCAGATGCACAACGCTACCGTTTAGGTGTAAACCACTATATGCTTCCTGTTAACGCACCAAAATGTCCATTCCGTACTTTCCACCGAGATGGCTCTATGCGTTTTGACGGCAACCTTGGATCAACACTAGGCTATGAACCAAATAGCTATGGTGAATGGGAACATAATTTAGACCATAAAGAGCCTGAGTTACGCATCGATGGTCATGCAGGAATTCATGATTTCCGTGAAGACGATAGTAATTACTTCGAGCAACCAGGTAAACTTTTCCGCCTAATGACTGCGGAAGAACAACAACGTCTATTTGAAAATACGGCTAATGATATGGCTTCTGTTGAGGAATTCATCAAACGCCGTCACATTCTTCACTGCTATTTAGCTGATCCAGCATATGGTGAAGGTGTCGCAAAAGCAATGGGTCTTTCATTAGAAGGTATGGATCTTACAAATCCATACGTAAAACAACCAACAAACGTTTAATATTCCACTTATTATTGATATCCAAATCCAACTTTTACTCCATGTGAATGTATAATTCACATGGAGCTTTTTTGTATTCGTCTAGGCTCAAGCGTTCCCTTCTAATTGCAAAGGCATATATTCCTTTTTTTCATCTCCCCTATTAAGTCGTAAAGCCAACATAAAAAAGGCTCGTGTCTAGTAAATAAACACAAGCCTCGCACTATTATTATTGGTAGATTTGACTACCTGCCTTTTTAAACTCCGCTGACTTTTCCCTCATACCTTCATGGATGGCTTCTGTTGTATTTAAGTCCTTTTCCTTAGCATAATTACGAATATCCTGGGAAATTCTCATGCTACAAAATTTAGGCCCGCACATTGAACAAAAATGAGCCGTTTTGGCTCCTTCTGCTGGCAATGTTTCATCATGATATTCTACTGCACGCTCTGGATCAAGAGAAAGGTTAAATTGATCGCGCCAGCGGAACTCAAAACGCGCTTTGGACAGTGCATCATCCCGTTGCTGTGCACCTGGGTGACCCTTTGCTAAATCTGCAGCATGTGCAGCAATTTTATAAGTAATAACCCCTACTCGCACATCCTCCCGATTAGGTAAACCTAAATGTTCCTTCGGTGTCACGTAGCAGAGCATAGCAGTACCAAACCAACCAATCATTGCTGCTCCAATAGCAGATGTAATATGGTCATAACCTGGCGCAATATCTGTTGTCAATGGACCTAATGTATAGAAGGGAGCTTCCTTACAAACCTCTAATTGCTTGTCCATATTTTCTTTAATCAAATGCATGGGAACATGACCTGGCCCCTCCACCATTACTTGAACATCATGCTTCCATGCGATTTCCGTTAATTCGCCTAATGTTTCCAGCTCCGCGAATTGTGCTTGATCGTTAGCATCCGCGATTGACCCTGGGCGTAAGCCATCTCCTAATGAGAAGGCTACATCATAAGCTTTCATAATTTCGCATATTTCCTCAAAATGAGTATAGAGGAAGTTCTCTTGATGATGGTATAAGCACCACTGCGCCATAATGGATCCACCTCGAGACACAATGCCCGTTACACGGTTTGCTGTAAGAGGGACATAACGTAAAAGGACACCTGCATGAATAGTGAAATAATCTACCCCTTGCTCCGCTTGTTCAATAAGCGTATCACGGTACACCTCCCACGTTAAATCCTCAGCCACACCATTCACTTTTTCTAATGCCTGATAAATTGGTACTGTCCCAACGGGTACTGCAGCATTTCGAATAATCCATTCTCTCGTTGTATGAATATGCTTGCCAGTTGATAAATCCATAATATTATCAGCACCCCAGCGTGTAGCCCATGTCATTTTCTCGACCTCCTCTGCAATCGAGGATGATACAGCTGAATTTCCAATGTTCGCATTAATTTTCACATGGAAGTTACGACCGATAATCATTGGCTCTGCCTCTGGATGATTAATATTGGAAGGCATAATAGCTCGACCTGCTGCAATCTCTGAACGTACGAAATCTGGGTCCATATTTTCGCGTATCGCTACAAATTCCATCTCAGGTGTAATAATTCCTTTTCGAGCATAATGAAGCTGTGTGACATTTCCACCCTTTTTTGCACGTAAAGGCTTTCTCACCAGTTCCGGAAAGACATTTTCATGGATACGTGGATCATCAGCGCGACGAAAACCATTATCCTCCGGTTTAATCGTACGCCCTCCGTATTCCTCAACATCCCCTCGCTCTTGTATCCAAGTACTTCGTAAAGCAGGTAAGCCCTTTGTAATATCCACATGAAAGGCCGGATCTGTATATGGCCCACTCGTATCATACACCCGAATTGGGGCATTTTCTTCATCTCCAAAGCTACCAGTTGTCGGACTTAATGCAATTTCACGCATGGGTACTAAAATATCTGGACGAGATCCTTCCACATAAACCTTTTTACTTCCTTCAAAGTTAGACATAATCGTAATGTTCTTTTCACTAATTGCTGACATGAGCTACTTCTCTCCCTTAAATGTATTTTAAGCAAGGACCGAATCTAGCTCACCCAACAATCAAATACAATAAATAAAGGCCGAATCCAAAATTAATAATTGGATCCGGCCATGAATGTAAAGGGTCTATTGATTGCACGTAATAGGCAATAGCTTCTTAACTTTCCCACGCTGGTATGAGCCAGATCAGGTCCAAAGGGTCAAGAAACCTCTATGCGTTTCCCTCTCAGCCTGACTCATCAGACTCCCCTAGTTAATACTATTCAGTTTGATGCTAGTGTAGCAGATATTGCTAAGAGATGGAAGATATCATTAAAAATATTTTCTATTAGGTAAACAATACATCCGCAATATAAATCACAATCGTGACCGTTATACAGCTCACAATGGTTGAGAATAAAACGGTTTGAGCGGCTGTTGCTGACTCTACATCATATTCTAATGCTAGACTTGAACTGTTGCGGGATGTGGGAAAAGCACTCGCTATAAATAATGATTGTGCCACAACCCCATCTAAACCCAGCGCATAGATAATGACTAAAGCCACGGCTGGTCCTATAAATAATCGTGTGAAGCAGCTGACGAATACTGTTTTATTAAACATCGTTTTGATCTCCAGCTGAGACAATTGGGCGCCTAGCGTGATTAATGCAACGGCAATAAAACCATCTGCTACATGATCTATTGGTATTTTAATAAACTGCGGAATGCCAATATCAAAATAATTCATGGCCACTCCGATTATTAAAGCATGAATAATAGGCATTTTTATAAAGTCCTTAAAAATCGTCATGCCCGATTTAGTAGAGGAAATTAAATTATATAAACCATACGTATATGTTGTCATGTTTTGAAAGATAACGAGTATAACCTGGATGGCTACACCAATAGGTTGAGTGGCAAAAATCATTTGAGCTACGGGAATCCCATAGTTCCCAGAGTTAATGAGTACTACACTATTTTTAAAAACAGCCGCCTCAGTTTTGGCGAGGCCAAGCCCTTTCGCTAAAAAGTGACTAAGCAGCATTTGACTACCGATAAAAAGTACAACAAACAATCCGACTTCTCCTAGAACAGACAGCTTTATATTCGTCTCATATAAATTAATAAATACAGCGGCTGGCATAAAACAATATGTAATAAGCTGTGATAATGCTTTTAAATTAAAGCGAAATTTCTTTTGTAGAATAGCACCTAGTACAAGTAATACTAAAATAGGTGCGACAATTTGAAAGAAAATCATTCCAAGATACACCATATTGATGTCCCCCCTCCCTTTTAATAGTAGTGTCGATCATGCACTAGGTCAATGCCACTTACTTTCATAATTAAAACCGTTGACTTCCACTACGGATGGGACACGCCTTGTTCCTATGAATTAAAAGATGCAAAAAATCAAATCAATGAACGAGACAACAATGTACACCATGTAAGAATCACCTAAATATAATTGGGCAGCAAAGAACTATTTTTCATGAAGTATAAATAAAAAGGGAATCGAGCATGAACTTCTCGATTCCCTTTATCAACAGTCTGAGCTACCTTTAGATTCTAGGTAGCCTTTTTCGTTACGCAAGCTTAAATCGATTAACAACCTCTTGCAGTTCATTAGAGATATCATTCATATTTTGCATAGACTCTGCCACTTTTTGCAATTCAGCTTGTTGGTCCATTGCAGAGGCACTTACTTGCTCAGCAGAGGCCGCTGTTTCCTCTGAGATTGCCGAAATACTTTGAATGGACATAATCGCTTGATTTTTATGCTCTAACATAGTAGACAATTGTGTCATTAGTTCTCTAATAGAAATTGCAATTGCTCGTGACAAATCACTATTATCTTTAAAGGCCAATTGCGTGCTTTGTACGGACTCATTTTGAGATTGCATTAAGTCTGCATTAGATGCAATGACTGCAACTGTTTGCTGAGAATTTTCTAAAATACTTTCTACCGTGCTTTTAATAATTTCTGTTTCAGTTTTTGATTGCTCTGCCAATTTTCTTACTTCTTCCGCCACGACAGCAAAACCTTTTCCATGCTCACCAGCTCGTGCAGCCTCAATACTTGCATTTAAAGCTAATAGATTAGTTTGCTCCGTAATACTTTGAATGGAGGCAATAATTTGATTAATATTGGCAATATTAGAGGCTAGCGATTCCATTTGCTGTTGAATACGGCCGTTCATCTCATTCGTCTCTATATTATGTTCATGTAAACTTTGAACCTCTTGCATGCCTTTTTCTGTTGTCACATTTGTCTTGTTGGATAAATCATCCATTTCATTCGAAAGTGCAGTAATGGCATCTATTTGTTCCGATAAATTCATCATACGATAGTTCGTTTCTTCAGTATCCTCTGATTGCTTCGATGCACCCTGTGCAATTTCATTAATGGCTACTGATACCTCTTGACTTGAGGACACGATTTCAGTAAACGCCTCATGGACCTGGTTAGAAGATTGGTTCAATAGAGTCGTGGAGTTTAACACGGCTTTAATAGCACTATTAGTTTTTTCTAACATATTATTATAGGCCAATGCTACTGCCCCAATTTCATCTTGTTTAATATATTTCTCCTCTACTTTTTGTGTTAAATCTCCTGCTGCTGCTGTTTCAATTGAAGCACGTAAAAACTTGAGCGGCTTTAACTGTTTGTAAATAAATAGTACACTTGCAGCAGTCATCAAGGCTACCATTATAATGGATGCAATAATCGTATATACAAATACATGATTATATGTTTCTAAAATTTTTGATTCAGCTAATACGATTTGAACGGTCCAAGTTTCGTCAATGTCCTCTAAAATCATTGGAGCAAACACATTATAAGCTTGATCCTTTAGTTCATTAGACTCTATGTACATACTTGTTAGCTCGCCGTTTTCCATTGTCTTACTTATGCTTGTCCAAGCAGGGTCGTCTTGCATATTTTGACCATCCAGCTCTTTACCGAAACTGTTAGCTGTTAGTACACCGTTATTTGTAATAATTGCCGCATAGCCGCCTTCTGGAGCAACAGACTTTGTCAGCTCATTTAAATAATCTATTGACACATCCGCCGTCAATACACCAAAAAACTTCCCTGAAGTATTGACTAATGGTACAGAAATTGTGGTCATTAGTACGGTTTGACCATTTACACTATAGTCATAGGGCTCCGTTAAAACGGTCCGTCCCTCTTCTTTTGGCACCCAGTACCATTGGGATACATTTTTATCATCTACACCTTCAATAAGAGTGGTCGTTATTTCATTACCATTTTTACTTAAGTATGGTCCAAAACGTTTTTTGGAATCTACCAATGTAGCCTCATCATTTGGGTTTACAATAAGAGAATTCTGTTCAAAGATAGCTCCTACCCCTAATAAATCATCATTATTGGCTAAATTATTTTCCATGATGTCTAAAACACCTTTGGTAGATAGCGTCTTATTCTTCTCCATACTTTCAACGATCCGTTTCGTTGTTTGTAATGTTGTATTGGCTTTTTTAAAGCGCTCGCTCATAATAGCCGCTGATGATTCAGCCGTTTGCAATGTTCCATACTCTGCATCTTTAACGCTTTGCTTTTTTATAATAATCCCCGTTGTCACTGTATAGGATAAAAATAATACTAGAAACAATCCTATTATTAGGGAAGATAGTTTCATTGCAATTCCTCTTGATTTCTTCATCACAAACACCCCCATTTTTATAAATAATCATAATGGATGGAAGGTCGTATCTCAATAAAATATTTAGCGAATAAAGTAGAAATTTACATAATTATAGATAAAAATACAGGCATATTAATAGATTTTTCTTATATATTTCAAAGTACTTATGACTCATTCTAGTTGCACCAATTAGTAAAACATACACTTAAAACACTAAATTATAGTAAAATATGGTATATTATCTATTAGATAAAATGATTGGAGTGACTTGCATGACAAATAAAGCGCTATCAACATTAATAGCCACGGCGATGACAGCGACACTAGTATTACCAGTGTCTACTGCACAAGCCTCTTCTTCCCTAAATCAATCAAGCTTATATGAAGCACAATTTCAAGTTGCAGCAACAAAAAAAGTGGTGGGCAATGCCGTAACGATTAAAAACATTACAAATGATACGGTCATTACATCAAACGGTACATTTAGAATCCACAATGATTTAAAGCCCCTTTTTGATCATTCAAACAAGACAGCATTAACGAATGCATCGGCCACCATTGTCGTAAAAAACAAGCAAATTATTGATGTGACATCATTAACACTAAATAAAGCTGGTACGAGCAAAAAATCAGTATATTTTGATGGGGGTCACGCTCATGTTTCTGGTGATGTTACTGTGAACGCAGATTATGTAAACATACATGACATAACGATTGATGGTCAGCTAATCATTACAAACAGAGTAAAAAAAGCTATTACACTTGATGACGTTTCTGTGAGCGATACGATTACACTAAAACCATTAATTATAAAGAAGAATGACTGGCTGTATGTTACGCTAAGAGATATGAAATCATCTACTATCAATGTAGCACGTACGAAGGTGAATATATCTTCTGACCAAGTGCTTTCTAAAATTGATATAGGAGGTAAAGTTCCTACTTTTGAGTTGAAGGCAAATGTGGAAAAGCTAACGATCACTGTAGAGGAAAACTTCAACCTTTTCGGCGAGGGTAAAATTGAACAAATCATTGTCAAAGGCGGATCAAAAGTAGCATTAAATTCTGGACACCAGGTGGGTAAAGTACAAGTGGACAATAAAAGCGTATCCGTTATCCTACCTGTTATTGATAAAAAAGAGCTAACTACGCTACTAGCATCCCCCCCTTACGTACAGGTTTCTATCAATGGATACGATATTTTAACAACTGACAAATGGACAATGCAGGTTGATCGTAATATTTTTGATTCTGCTGTGGCCAGCGCCAGAGCTGTAGCAAACAACAATAGCGCTTCACAAGAACAAGTAAAGAATGCTATTGCTCAATACAGAAATGCTTTATCCGTCTATCAAACTGCTCAAAAGTACGGCTTAAAATATGGCTATAGCTACGGCAATAGCGATAAAGCTACTCTTCAATCTTTAATCAATTCAATTCAGTATGTAACGGTTTCATGGGGCTCAGATGTTTACCATAATAATCCATGGACAACACAAGCTGAGAGAAACGCTATAGATTCCGCCGTTTCAACTGCTCAAGCAGTTGTTAATAATTATTACGCTACTCAAACTGATATTACCAGCGCTATCAATAACTTAAACAATGCTATTTGGACTTATAAGAGCGCTTATAAGTATAATAATAATTATTATTATGGTAATAAATACAGCTTACAAACGCTTGTTAATCAGGCAAAAGGGATATATGTGACTGTTTCAGAGGATGGATCGGGTTTATCATCTAATACCAATTGGACAACGTATATGGAATGGTACATTTTCGACTCGGCCGTATCATACGCTGAAACGTTTTTATCTAATAATTATTTCTCTGACTACGAAGTCTCATATGTCATTAATTATTTGAACAGCGCTATTTCAACCTATAAAGGCCAGTATAAAAAAGGGAAAGATTAAATTCTTTCAGCATGAAATAAAACAATGATGCTGACAAAACAAATCAATGAACATAACGTTTAATCAATGAGTTTCATAAACCTGTTAGGACGAAAACTAGGAACAACTATATGATCGAGCGTGCGTTTTATTTCAATCTAGGGACTCTGCAAACTGCAAGAGTCCTTTTTATGATTATTATTCTATATAGTTAAACATTCATGTGCGTTAGCGCATTGGTCTGCTTCCATCTTTTATACCAATTCTCAATTTCCTCACTTGGTTCCACCGCCAAATGCTCCAGAAGCGCTTTTTTTAACAGCAAGTATTGCTCCTCAACAGCCGCTACATTATTCAGTAAATCGTAAAGTTTCATCAAGATGAAATAGTTTTCCTCTTCACCTGCAAAAAGAGCTTGAACTGTTTCCTGTACCTGAATAGCAGCTGAATAGTTTTCATTTGTTATATAAAATTCACTAAGCTGATGGGCATGATGTAACCATAGTCGCCTTAAACGCTCTTTCTCACTTTCTGCCCATAGATAATCACAATCGCCTAAATAATCACCCGTATACATTTGGAATACTTGTTCATGCTGATCCACGGTTGACTTTTCTAGTGAAGGTAAGGCTTTCAAGCTAGACAGCCATTGTTCTACATCTACAACAGTTTGCTCCAACAAAAGTTTATAGCCTGAATTGAGCAATGGACTTGAAATTTGCACACCTTCCAGCCCATAGTTTTTTAATGTTTGACGTATTGTATAAATGGCCGTATAAAGTTGTTTCGATGCTTTATCTCTATCAGACTCTGGCCAAAATAACTCTAAAATGGTATCACGATATATAATTTCATCACGGTGATTAAGTAAGTAGGCAAATAACTCTTTCGCTTTGGAAGTTCGCCATTTTAAAATTTGTGTTTGGCCGTCTGGTAATACGACATGGAGCCCGCCAAATAGATTAATAATTGTAGAGTTCATCGAACTTTTTTTGTGTTTATTATTAATCTGTTCAAGACGATCCAATGTCTTTTCTAAACGTGAAATTTGTATGGGCTTTAATAGATAATCAACGGCATGTAAATTAAAGGCATCTAAAGCATATTGATCGAACCCTGTTGTAAAAACAATCTCTACATCTGGCAATAATTCTTGAATTTTCTCCCCCAGTGCTAAACCATCCATATCCGGCATGACTATATCTAAAAATACAACACTTGGTTGTAGACTCTGTATCTCATCCATCACTTTTAGAGAATCAGTGTATTCTCCAACTACTTCTATCCCTGGAACCTTAATTTCTTCAAGCAAGGTTTTTAATCTCGTTATTGATAAATATTCATCATCTACTAGCACGATTCTCATTATTACTCCTCCTTAAAAACTACTCCTTTACTTATTATCGTTTATTTTTCTAAAAAATTGAGAGATAGCATTACTTTTGAAGGATAAATAATCCAATTTGTAGACATCTACTGATATAGGATAAAGGAGTGTGAACCTCCTGAAAAAATCCATATTTTAACTATCACCTAGCCGCTCATTTTCAAATTTTCTCTGTCAGATGATTTTCCATCATTACAGCCCATATTATCCGGTAGTACTTATCCCACACAAAACAATTCTTTTTTGATGCTGTTTAAATTGGTACTGAAGTTATATACTCTCACTAAAAACACATATCCAATCTACCTATTCGACCAAAAAATGCATAAAAAAATCCTAGGCTATGATAAAATTGATACAACACCATATATTGGATAGAATTGCGTTTCGAATAATATAATTAGGAGGCATCTCATAGTATGAAAAATAAAAAAAAATTAGCCCTGCTGTCTTTAGTGGCGGTCCCATCGCTCCTTTATAGTGCACCAGCATCTGCTGCTAATGTGACTGGACAACCAAGCGTGGCATACATATACAGTACTTCTTACTACAATTCTAACGTGTCAAATGTTATACAGTTAATTAACAATATTAACTACACAACCTCTACCTTCCAAATAAATTTAGAGGCAGCACTTAAGGCCTACAATGCACTAACAGAGCTGGAAAAGCAGTATGTCACAAACTATTCCACATTGTCATCACATCAACAGACAAGAATTTCTTACCGTAAGCTGGCGGCACAGATTGAGGAAAAGTTATATTCAGTAGAATCTACAGCTGTTAATTATTATCAAAATGTCATGGAAACAAGAGATTGGTATAATACCTTAAATGCAGCACAAAAAACTTTTGTAAGTGCAGCCGCGCAAAAAATATTAACATCATATATTGCGCCTAATACTACAGTTGATAAAGTAGTAAATAAAATTCAACTAATTAATTCATCTCGTCCAACTTTCCATAAAGATGTAGCTGATGCTCGAGCAGAGCTATATGCCTTACGTAGGTTTTCATATGTTTCTTTACCTACTGGGGTTGAACAACTTCTACTTGACGCTGAACAACTTGTGTTGAAGGATAAGGCTGCTGCTAAGGCTGTAGAAAGTGCCATTGCAGCTCTATCACCCAAAACGTCTACTCCTCAGGATGTACAAGAGGTAAAAACGTCTTTTGAAGCTCTAACACCTGTACAGCAGCAACTCGTGCCAAATGTTTGGACTTTGGTTGATTTTGTTCAAGGGAAATATACACTCCCTTCAAAAGGGAACGTCCCTAAAACACCTGTACTATCAGATATGGTAGCTCTACCAGGTAAAACAACGGCTATGACGAAAAGCAAGAATATTTATAAAGCCAAAATAAATGTTTCTGATTCAGAGATTGATACAGAACGCTTTATTTTAACAACAAAGGATAAAATAACAATTATCATTCCGCCACTTTATACATTAATCAATGAAGATGAAGGTGTAATCGACATTCAAGTAACAAAAAGGGGAGATCGCATTACTCTTCAGGCTACATTAAATAAAAAGCAAGTTACATTCGATGCGAACATGGAGATTATTATTGAAGGTTTATCAGCAAGCTCATCGATCAACCACTTAAATGATTTTGGCAAGCAAGTACCAGCCGACTATATCATTAGTGGAAACCGTCATATTATCCAAACAATGACACCTGGGGCATTCCAAATTAATAGAAATTAAACAGTTTAAAGCACTAAAGATACCCCTTTCAAAGGTTTCTTTAGTGCTTTTTTAAAGCGCCCCCTCTTAACCTGTTGTCCATTTACGAGGCACCCTTTATTTAATTTGCTGTAGCTACTAGACGATTTACAATGAAATCAAGCTGTTTAGTTAATGAATAGATATCGTTGTAGTAACAAAAACCAAAATCAATTTCCACAAGTCTGCCTTCTTTAACAGCTGGAATAGCGGACCAAACTGGATGGTCAGTTAAATCTACCATCCCTTCATATGATGAACGAAAAACATAATCTCCTGCATACTCCGTTAATACTTCTAAGGATACATCTATCGCCTCCTGAGTATTATTCTTATCATCTATTTTCTGTTGAATAATTTCTGGCGCACGCATTCCTAAATATTCATACAATGCTTGAGAACCACGTCCGAAGGTATAACTTGTTACAACTGACATTTTCCCTTTGCCGCCTTCCATAATACTAACTGTTTTATCTAAAACACCCGCCGCTTTTAGCTGTTCTTTACTGTCTTCTACTTTTGTATAAAAATTAGTCAAAAGATCTTTTGCTTCTTTCTCTTTCCCCAGCACTTCTCCAATTTTTTCTAAGCGTTGATCTAGAGATGTTGTGGCGTCATCTATCACAATAGTTGGAGCTATTTTTTTCATCTGCCCATATAGTTCTTCATTCTTTGGAATAATAATGACATCCGGCTTTAATTGAATCACTGCCTCAACATTCGGCTCAAACCATTCACCTAAACTTTCGACTGTTTTTAATGCCTCCTCAAATGCTGCGCCGTCCTGTATCTTAGAAGATCCCACAGGTGTTACACCAAATGCTAGGACGTCACCAGTATAATACATCACAACTACTCGCTCAGGATTAACGGGTATTTCAACGTCCCCTTTAAGAGTGGATACAACCTTTGTTTGTGATTTAGTTGCTGTTTGTGCAACAGAGGTCTTATTTCCCTCGCTCCCCGTATTCGTAGATGTTCCGTTGCTACAAGCGCTTAATAAAAGTGTTAAGCATAGAAAAAGTGTTGCAATAGTTGATAATCCTTTTTTATTCATTGATTCATACTTCCTTCCTTTATATTGATAACCATTCTCAATATAATCTTGGAAGTTCCAATCGACAATGGAGTATCTTTCAGACATTGAAGGACTATCTTTTACTAGACGAGCTATTTGTTCTTTTTGGCGAAACTTTATGGGTGAAATGCCTACTCTTTTTTTGAATAGTCTACTAAAATAATAAACATCATGATAGCCGACACCCATAGCGATATCACGTATGCTAGCATCTGTCTCCACAAGCAAAGTGGAAGCCTTTCCGATTCTTAGCTGAATTAAATACTCAATAGGACTACAGCCTATCTGTTGCTTGAATTGAATAGATAAATGTGATGGACTATAACGTAATGCCTTGGCAATTGTGTCTAACGTCAATGGTTTTGCGAAGTTTTCTTCTATGTATGCTTGAATTTGATTAGAGACATTCAACTTTGGTATGTCGAGGCTCTCTTGATCTAACTGTATAAAAATTTCATTTAAAAATTGATAAAATAGGGATTTAACTGTAAATTTATCTAGATTACTGGCATTTTTCCATTTACTATACATTTGATGTGTTTTTTCGAACATGGTAACAGGTGAGCTTGGTACAAAACCGTATTGAAATTTGAAAGGATTATTTCTATACATGGCCGCTACTACCCTTTTATTAGAAGTTAAAGGAATGAAGGCTCGATAGAATACCATATAGTATTCAAATCCTTTATCCTTAGCCATGATTTGCATAGTAGAACCCTTCCCACTGTGTATAAGATGAAAGCCCTCTAGTGTATATTTGTTTAAGTCTATATAGATATCTGCACTACCTCCTGTAGCATAAAGAAACATATTAGCAGGTAATTTATACAATTTACCAATTTCCTCAGGTTTGAATAGCTCATAACGTATATCTAGTATTTTTGTCGTGGCATGATTCCAAAGAAATAGAAACTCCTCATCAGGTAGCATTCTTTATCATTCCTTTCCATTCAGCTACTCCAAGTTTATTATAATTGATAATAGTTCTCAATTATATTTTTTAATAAATAGATAGTAATAAAAAAAATCACTCTGGCAATACAATGCTAGAGTGATTTTGAACTTATCTTTATTTTTTTTTAACTTGTTGGACGATCATTTCCGTTACTTCTTCGATTTGCCCAAGTATAGAAATTGGATCTGAAAACCAGAAACTCCATCCATCGATTTCGAAAATTTGATCATTCTGTACGGCATCGAGTGTTTTCCAAACAGGTTCACTTTTATAATCGTATGTTTCTGTTGCTTTATCAACTGCCACAAAAATATAATCACCTGCATATTCTGTAAGTAATTCAGGGGATAATTGCAACCAAGGCTTTTCAGGATCAATATCATTGATTACTTTTGGGGGTGGCGTTAGTCCAAGCCCATCATAAAAGGATCGCCCTGTATAGCCATTACCGTATAATGTTATATCATTTTTTGCCCCGCCAGCTAGAATAGTAACAGTTTGATCCTTGCTTATAATATTTTGAACGGTTTGTTTGGCTTTTGCTACTCTCTGATGATAGTCAGCTAACCACGCCTTCACTTCTTCCTCTTTATCTAATATTCTACTAAACTCCTCCAATGTCTCATCCATTTCTAAAGTAAATGGTATTAAAACGGTTGGGGCTATTTTAGAAAAGGCTTCATATTTCTTTTCATCACCTGTAATAATAAGGTCTGGCTTCAAATCTACTACGGCTTCAAGGGAATCCTCAAAATAAGTAATTCCTTCGTTATGGTCTTTTAAATAAGGGCTTTTCATATAAAGCTCCTGTGTACCTACTGGTTTTATGCCCAAGGTCAATAAAAAACCAGGATACGTATCCGTTACGACACGTATCGGGTCAACTGGAATTTCTACATCCCCTTTCACAGTAGAAACGATTTTCGTTGTGGACTGCACTTCCGCTGCCTGATTGGTTGCCGCCTTTGTCTCCCCATTATTGGTAGTATTCATAGCACTACCAGAACATGCACTTAGCAATAAAGTGAAACATAGCAATAAAGTCGTCATCATAGAGGACTTTGTCTTTTTATTCATCGGTAAATCTCCTTTTTGTTTATATTGATAATAATTATCATTACCAATATAATGTTGTATCCACTTTTTATCATTAGACAAAGGAAGCCGATACATAGGACGATACGATTTATGTTGATTTGATTGCTGTTTAAATTTCATGGGGGTTAGACCACTATGCTTTTTAAAAATACGGATAAAATAAGAAACATCTTCATAGCCAACACTCGAAGCAATCTCTTGCAAGCTTAAAGTTGTATGTATTAATAATTGCCGCGCTTTTTGAATTCTTATATGAATAAGATAATCAATAATACTTCTACCCGTCTTTTGTTTAAATTGCTTAGCTATATAGGGCACACTATAATTCAACATTTGGGCAAGTGATTCTCGAGTAATCGGTAGACTGTAATATTCGTCTATATAATTTTGAATTTGCTCCACAGGATCTGGCTGTTGCACATTGACATGCTGTTGATGTAATTGCTGCAAAAGTTCATAAATAATTTGGTAGAAAAGTGCTTTGACATGGAAATGCCCTAGATTATTCTGTTTGAGCCACTCTCGATGCATAGTTTCTATTTTTTCCTGCAATGTGAGTGCATTTGTAACTAGAGAAACATATTGAAGCTGAACAGGTTTTTCGCGTTCCCATAGCGCTAGAAGGCCTTTCCTCGATGTAATAGGCAACGTCGCTTTGTAGAGAATTAAGTAGTACTCTAAACTATTTTCTATAGCACTAATATGTAGGCAGCTTCCTTTTCCAGCATGCACTATATTAAAACTTTCTATCTTATAAGATTTATTGTCTAATATTATATTAGCTTTCCCTTTGATAGCGTACAGGAAGCCGCTACCTGGTAAACGATATGAGCTAGGCTGCTCATCACCATGTATCTTGATATACCGTATATCAAACACTTGGATAGTAGCAGACTTCCACAGAAGGATATGATCATCTATATTCACTGTTTGTATACACACCTTTCAAGTCAAATAATAGAATGCCCCCTCTTGTAAACATTATAAATGATAAACATTCTCAATAATATCTAAAAATGTAATAATAAAAAGAAGCATCTTCACTAGGAAAGATGCTTCTATAAGTTTCTTAATTGAAATGGTTAAATTAAATAATTGCTCACTATTTTCTACTATTTTTTATTCAGTAGCCAATTTGTTAATTCCTCAACTTGAGCCAAGACCGCTGTTGGGTCATAATACCATGAACGTTCCTCAGGCCAAACATAAAGATGGTCATTTTTCACAGCCGGTAAATTTCCCCATATCGGATCTTTCTTAAAATCTTCAACCGTTCTATCATTCGAAGTCAAAATAATGTAGTCTCCTGCGTAATCTGCCAATACTTCTTCAGAAATTTCCGCCCACTGCTTTTCCATAATTTCATCTGCCTTTTTAGCAGGTAGCTTTCGACCAAGTGACTGATAGATTGGCTGTCCTCCCCGACCGAAGTTATCACCATAAACATAAATAGATTTACCTGCATCCTCAATAATAGAAAAGCTTGCATCCTCCGGTATAATCGCATCTACCTGTGCTTTAGCTTCAGCAATCTTCTGATCATATTGGGAGAGCCAATCCTTTGCTTCTTGCTCTTTTCCAAGTAACTCACCGAAATATGTAAGCTCCTCATGCGCATTTTTCAATTCCCCGTATGGGATAACTACAGTTGGAGCAATTTTACTTAAAGCATCATAGTTTTCTCCATTGCCAGTAATAATCAAATCAGGTTTGAGTCCTAAAATCCTTTCAATGGATGGTTTCCCATAAACACCGATATCCTTTACATCCTTTAATGCATCCTTAACATAATAATTTTCAAGAGCCAAACCAGGAGCTCCTATGGGCTTCACATCTAAAACAAGTAGACTTGCGATATATTCCTCTGCTACAATTCGCTTCGGATTAGCCGGAATAACAATATCACCTTTTATAGTCTGAACCGTTTTTGTCTCTGCTTCTTTCGCATCTTGCTCTCCAGTTGGATTTACTGCCTTTTCCTCTTGGCCGCAAGCTGTTAACATAAGCATTATGAGCAGAAACAATAGTCCTACAATCTTTCTATTTTGTTTAAACAATTTTTTCCCTCCATACACAACAATTGATAATCATTCTCAATAATTGTAGAAGAATGCCAAATAACTGTCTATGCATGAAAGTGATTTATTGCCATGTTATTTTATGATGTCAGTACTTCCATCAATTTTTGTAATTGAACTGCTGTAGATAATGGATCATACCCATAAAATGTTTCATACTGGTTCATAAAATACACCTGTTTCTTTTGGACAGCCGCCAGCGACTTCCATTTTTCAGAGTGTAATACTGCTAAGAGACTCTCTTTTCCTGAATCTTTTGTTGGAAGTGCCGTAACAAAAATATAATCAGCTGGAAAATGTACGATTTCTTCAATATTTACTGTTAAATATCCTGTCTTTTCTATATTATGTGCGACAATTTCGTCTGGCCGACTAAACCCTAAATCCTCGTAAAGTATATGGCTTCCCCTCCCATGACTACTATTTAGACAATAAGCTGCATGACTACCTATTTCCCAAACAATAGCAGTACCCCTTGCCCCAAATCGTCGATCAAGAAGCTGGTTACAGGAAACTATCTGTTCATCATATTGTCGAAGCCAATGATTGTACACTTCTCGTCTATCTACTAAATTTGCAATTAGCCCAAATTGTTCGCGCCAACTTAATTGTCTACAGGATAGCTCAAAAACAGGGCCTATTGACAGTAAAGCCTGTTTTTCCATGCTACCACTATAGTTAATAACGACATCAGGACAAGCAGCCATTATTTCCTGATAATTCGAAGCAATATCTTGCTCATATCCCGTAAGTTTCTGTGAGGATGGAACAGACTTAATATTTTCTAAAAATGGAGAGTACACCCCCAACACTGGGGTAACCCCTAGGGCCAGTAAGCAGGCAGTATGATTGGCATTCAGTACAATAAGGCGTTTAGATTTTTGATAATAAACTGTAGGCGATACACCGACAATTTCTTTAAATTTCCGACTTAAATAGGTCCCCTCTCTGTAGCCTACTACTTGGGCTAAATCATCTAATTTTGGCATCCCTAATAATAGTTTTTTCTGAGATTCCCTTATCCTTAATAATGTTAAATACTCGCTATACGTATATCCTGTGTGCTTATGAAACGTACGAGAAAAATGTTCGGGACTTACCTGCGCTCTTTCAGCCATTTCCTCTCTTGTTAAGTCTTCATTGAAATGTAGATTCATATAATCAAGTACCCTATCAATCCACAAACCTTCTTGTTCTTTGTTAGTACGTAAATGGTTGTACAGTTCTTCTAACATTTCAGCAAATAGTTTTTGTAAACGAAACGGATTACTTTCAACTGTAATCTTCGCTTCTCTTTCTATCTCCTTGACTAAATTCATGAGACGATATGTGCAATGTACCATTAAAGTGGTATTTTGTAATAAATTAACTATATTCGGGCCATATGCACGGTATATAATAGCAACCCCTATACATTCATTTGCTTTAAGTAGTTGAAAATCGTCTCCATCATCCACAAACATAACAGAATTTGAGCTAAGCTGAAGCTGTCGACCTTGGAGCGTATAGATGGCATGACCCTCATAAACGACAATGATAAATGGGTATGCCAAACGCCCTCTCTTATCGCATAATAGTTCTTCTAATCTCATAATTTGAATAGGTTGATAAAAAAATTGGCACAGTAACTCATTATCTTTGTACATTCTAGTTCTATCTCCTAATCTCTCAATTGATATTGATTATCATTTTCATTATAATGGAATAGAATATTAGAAATCAATTGCATTGGGAGGATTATAGCTTTGACAAATTTTTTAAAAAAGAATTCCTTATTCACAGGTATTCTCATTTTTTCGATGCTCTTAGCTGCATGTGGAAATCAATCAGTTCCATCAGCAGATAAGGCTAACGTTGATCACTCAAATCGTGTATTAACAGATTCATTAGGTAATGAAGTAACAGTCTCCGAAAGTCCCCAGCGTATTATTGCACCCTACCTAGAAGATCACCTCATCGCTTTAGGTATTAAGCCAGTAGCACAATGGTCAGTAAAAGGTGGGGCGTCTATTCAAGACTACCTTCAGGAATCATTAAAGGACATTCCAACAATTGAGTTTGACCTTCCCTTTGAAGCAGTTACAAGCTTTAATCCAGATTTAATTGTCATCGGTTCATCAGAAATCGCAGAAGGGGAAAAATACGAGCAATATAGGAAAATTGCGCCTACATATGTAATGGGAGCAGAAGATAATAATTGGCGTAATAAGCTTCTGAAAGTGGGAGAAATTTTTAATCAAGTAGATAAAGCAAAGGAAGTCCTTACAGATTATGATCAATTTGCTAAAGAGGCAAAGGAGGATATTCACAATAAAGTGGGGAACCCTTCCGCCACTGTCATCTGGAATATTAACAATACAATTTATATGGTAAGCAATACAGCCTCGAGTGGTATTGTTCTTTATGAGGATTTAGGGCTAAAAGCTCCTAGCCTAGTGAAAGAAATATCCGCCTCTGCTGCTGGTGATTGGTCACAAGTATCTTTAGAAAAATTCGTACAAATAGATGCAGACTATCTCTTTGTTATTAATAGTGATCGTGCAGGCAGTTCTACATTACTAAGTGATCCTCTCCTAGCAAATATACCCGCCATAAAAAATGGCCACGTTTATGAATTTGACCAAAGCTCAAGCTGGTTATATTCTGGGGCCATTGCCAATCGCCAAATCATTGAAAATGTGTTAGATAGTATCGCTAAGTAGAAATACCCCTTCAGCTGCCTGATCATGCTGAAGGGTTTTATTGTGTTCGATATTTAAAAAACTCTCGAGGGCTCACCCCATATTTCTCCTTAAACACCTCAGCAAAATGACTTGGATTAGAATAACCGACTGCACTAGCTACTTCCATAACATTCATGGTTCCGTTTTGTAATAATAAACTTGCCTGCTCCAAACGCTTTTCACGTAAATAGCCAAATACTGTTGTACCATACATCTCTTTAAAGCCTTTTTTCAGCTTAAAATCATTTAAACCAATTAAACGAGACAGCTCCATTAAAGAAGGTGGATTCATCATATTCTCAACCATGATAGCTTGTGCTTGAAAAAGTTTTTTTCTATCGTCATGTGAGAATTCCACCTGGTTTATGGATTGAGGGAAAAAGGACTGAAATGTACTTGTTAAAAGTTGTAAAGTTATACTTTCTAATTGCAAATTAGTTATCTGATTAGCTGCTATCGCTTCTAGAAGTTGTTTTACCATAAGCAAGTCTGGTGGGTTTATTTTCTTTTGAAACAAGCGATAAGGAGATCCACGGAGAATCATTGAAAATCTGCTGGAAGCACCATCATACTCATTAATTTTTTTCATGTAATGATTAAACGTTGTTACAGGTATACCAATACTGACCATCTGATAAGACTCATCTTTATTAAATGAAAAATTTGCCTCTATAGATTCCATCAATTGCAGTGTGCATGTCCCTGCCTTTACTCTATATTCACAATTAGAAATGTGAACGCTTCGTGTTCCCTGCAAGCAGTAGCTTATTTCTACCATTGGCTTCGTTGTTAAAATATTCATTTGATAGTCTTGATGAAATGAATAATCTGATATAACCACTTCTAAATCTGTACGGGGCAAGAGACGATGAATTGCCCCTTCCTTCATTGTTGATTGAAATTCCATATAATGTATGGACGTTTCCTGTGGCTTTAGTACATCTAATGCCTGAAAAAATTGAGTGAAATTTTGGTGAAAGTCCACATTCATAGAGTTCACCACCTCCTTAGCATTACAATTGAGAATTAATCGTTAATTATCTAAAGTATAACCTACGTCCAATCTTTAAGCTATGACATTATACCTCTTCACTCTTTTTTTCAACCAATGTACATACGAGTACTATACATAAAATGAAAATAACCGCTCCAAAGCCATACGCAATTGAAAATCCACCAAAATACTCAATCAACCAGCCAGCTAAGCCTGGTCCTATCATTTGACCCACTGCATAAAAAATAGAAATAAAACCGATAGCCGATGCAACATACTGAGGAGACACTTCTTGACTGGCTTTCATTTGTATTAGAATCAGCACACCACCAAGTGATGATCCCCAAATTATAGAGGATACTATAAACCCTCTAATGTTAACTAACATAATAGGCAATAAATCTCCAACGACCGATAATAGTAATGCTGTTATTAATGCCTTTTTAACACCGATTTTATCTGCTAGCATTCCCCAAAACGGTGCACCTCCAATCGAAACAATCCCTGCGATGGCATACACAGTACCTGCCGTTGCATTGGACATACCAAGATTCATCATATAGCTTGTTTGATATATATTTGGTATGAGATAGACAAGACCTACTGCAAAATAAATTCCTGCTATTATATACAGTCCTTTACTGCGCCATGCCGCCATGTGTTCCTGTGCAATATCCTTTTTAGCAGTAGGCGGTTGTTTTATGGTCCAAAAAGCCAGTAACATAACAATCATCGTCAAAAACGCGAATATTAGCCAAGTTCCACGCCAACCTAATACAGGAAAATGCTTTACCATAAATGGTACGAGTAAACCTGATAATAGCATCCCAATACCAGCGCCGCTCATTAACAGCCCCATCACTATCCCTCGTTTCTTGGGATATAAACTAACAGCTATCAATAATAATGGTGTATACACAAGTGCACTTCCTGCTCCGACAAAAAACAGTGAAATAGCAGCCCACCCAAAGTTAGTGACGAACACTAGACTCGTTAGCCCTAAAACGACACTGCCTCCTCCTACCAATAGAACTTTTTTTGCACCAATACGCATTGTAAGTATTCCTGACAGACCTACAGTAAATAAATAACCTAAAAATAATATCGTACCTAGAGAACCAGATTGAGAGGTTGTGAAGCTCATTTCTTCCTGCATAAAAGGTAAAATAATACCATATGACATACGAGCAAATCCTGTAGTCGTGACGATTAATAACATACCTGTTATGACGAACACCCAAAATTTTTTCATCCTTAAACCCCTTTCATTGTTGAATCATAGAGTAATAAAAGGTTACCTTTCTACCGATTAAAGGATGATAATACGGTCAAACGGATTTTAATTTCTGTCGTAAAACATCATCAATGCGATTTTTGGATAAACCTCAATGAACTATATTTAGTTTGTCCATTGTTCTAAAATAAAGTTTAATTTATGCTAACGTATGATAATGATTATCAATTACGGAGGAAAAGATATGAAAAAAGTAAATCGACATATGCTCATTTGTAGCCTCTTACTACTGGTTGGAGTCCTATTGGCTGCTTGTGGTTCTAACAATGAAGAGACTAATCAAAAAGAGACAGCAACCGCAGAACCGACAACACGTATTTATAAGGATTATTTAGATCATGAGGTAGAAATCCCTGTGAATCCTGAGAGAGTAGTTTATCATGGCGAAGGATACGGGGATGTGCTTGCATTAAATTTCAAAACAGTTGGTGCAGGATTCTCCTGGATTACTGATTATGCTTGGGAAGATCGTGTAAAAGATGTGGAGGACGTTGGTTTTCCGATTAATGTGGAGCAAACATTGTCATTAAAGCCAGACCTTATTATTATTGGTACTGCTGATGATAAAACATATGCACAGCTTTCTAAAATCGCTCCAACTATAGTGTTTGATACGTTCGCACCTTTGAACCAACGTTTAACGGAACTGGGCGATATACTGAATAAAAAAGAAGAAGCCGCTCAATGGATAGCTGATTATACAGAAAAAGCGGATAAAATGTGGGAGTCGCTTGTGGCTGATGGGACGGTTAAACCAGATGAAACTGCATCTGTCTTAACATACTACCCAGGTGATCGATTATTTGTAATGGCACGTGCAGGGCTTTCTCAAGTTTTATACGATTCAAATGTTCTTAAGCCTGGTGATAAGATTCAAAAAATACTTGATGATGGCACAGGCTTTGCTGAAATTTCTACAGAGCTTCTTCCTGAATATGCTGGCGATCGA
This sequence comes from Lysinibacillus sp. GW247-5R2A, assembly GCF_059424475.1. Classification (NCBI taxonomy): domain Bacteria; kingdom Bacillati; phylum Bacillota; class Bacilli; order Caryophanales; family Bacillaceae; genus Lysinibacillus; species Lysinibacillus sp. GW247-5R2A. The sequence continues at coordinate 36,323 of NZ_JBWKZL010000014.1, forward strand.
ATTTTCATCCTAACACCAGTAGATGATGAAGCAAAACAATCGGCAAAAGAAATGATGGATAGTCCAATTTGGAAAAACTTACCTGCTGTAAAAAATGGGCATGTATACACAATTGATATTCAAAAAAGTGATAGCGATGCCTCAACTAGAGAATGGCTATTAACAGAATTACCTACTATGTTAAAAAAATAGATTTAAAGAGACATTTCATCTTTGTTGAAATGTCTCTTTACTTTTTATACAATAAAGTTAATTGATAATCATTTTCATTTAGCGAGGACGTGAATAAATGGAAGACAATCATTCTTTTAGACATAATTTATTATTTCATTTAGAAGATATTGACTGTATTTCACAGAGCTACCCTTTTATTTGTCCATCACACCATACCATGATACTTTTTACGGATGGCTGTGGGACATTAACAATAGATGACATTCCCTATTTAGTGACCAAAGGAAAGATTTTTCTTATACAACCTCATTCCATGATCGATTTATCGGATCTAACAAATGAATTCTGCTTCTATAAAATAACCTTTACGGCTTTCCAGCTACAACAGGAGCTCCCTTCTCCTTATCTAGGACCTATTTTTTCTGATGAAGTGGAGCATACCGTTTATCCGAATACACGATTTATCCGTCTTACACAAGATTTGTATCAATTAAAGACCCAATCGGATTATTATAAACAGCAAGGTATTTTATATGAACTATTAAATTTATTATTTGAACATCAGCTTCATAGAAATGTCCAATTAACTATGACGAAGGCAGTCGAGGAAACAATCAATTATGTACATAAATATTATCAACAGCCTTTAACCGTTAAGATGCTAGCTGAACTTGCTCATATAGCCCAATGGCAATATAGTACAATCTTTCAATCTTTAACGGGGAAGAAGCCGCTAGATTATATTACAGAATTACGTCTTACAAACGCAAAGGAATTATTATTACAAACTAATGAGCCATTAAAGGATATTGCACAACAAGTTGGATTTGATGATGAATATTATTTTAATCGCCGCTTCCGACAGGTGATCGGTATTCCGCCAAAACAGTTTGCCCGACAATATAGGCAACGAACGGTTGTAAAAGATTGGACAGGACATGAAGTCACGATTCCATCCGCCCCTCACCGAATTATTTATCACGGAGAAACGTTTGGGGATATGCTGATCTTTGATGTTCAACCAATAGGCGGTGACAAGAAGTCTATTAGTAAATCCTTTTATAAAAACCATGTTCCTTATATTCAAGATGTTGCCTTTCCCATTAATCTTGAAAAATCTTCAAAGCTAAACCCAGATTTAATTATCTTTACAAATAATGATGAGCAGCAATATCAAGCACTATCATCAATTGCTCCAACTATTACCTTAAATTCTTGGGATTCTTTAGAGGAACGCATCCTTCTATTAGGACAATGGCTTAGCCAACAACAACGTGCAGAAGATTGGCTAGCCCGCTATAAAGTCCAAGAAAAAACGATGTGGCAAAAGCTCCAATCAGTCGTAGACCCAGGTGAAACAGCAACGGTCTTGACCTTTGATCATGGTAAACGCCTTTATGTCATGGGCTGTACAGGTCTATCTCCTGCTCTTTTTCATCCAGATGGATTTCAGCCTCACCAGCAAGTAAAAGAATTGCTTCAAGCAGGCAATGGATATAAAGAAATACCAATAGATCAGTTACCAAAATATGTTGGTGATCGAATTTTCCTGCTTTTATCGGATAAACCCGACTCGCAAATGGCCACGATGAAATTGATGAATAGCGATATTTGGAAGGATCTCAAGGCTGTACAGAACAACCACGTATATTTAGTAGATGCAACAAAGTGGAATTATAACGATGCCTTTACGAGAGAAAAATTACTTGGCGCTTTACCGAGATTAATAATTACTGCAAAGTAATATAAATTCAAGGGGTGACATTTTACATGAAAACAGAAAGTATGACAGATAGAATGACGACGCAAATATCATTAAAGGATATACGTGATTATATTGCTAAAAATCATCACCAGCCTCTGACGATTGAGCATCTCGCAATCATTTCTGGTCTTAGTTCTAGCTACTTTGGAGAGGCATTTAAAAGGGCATTTGGGCTAAGTGCCACAGATTATTTAACAGAGCTGCGTATTGGACATGCCAAACAATTATTGCGTGATACCGACCTATTACTGCGTGAAATTGCTAGAGAAGTTGGCTACAGTGACGAATTTTATTTTAGCCGTAAATTTAAAAAGGAGGTGGGGGTTTCACCCTCCGCTTTTAGTAAATTAGCGCGCCAGCGTATTTCTACCTTTTCAGTGTCCACTATCGGAAACTTACTAGCTCTTGGCATCATTCCCGTTGCGGCTCCACTGAATGCTAAATGGAGTCCTTATTATTACAATCATTATCAGGACAAAATCCAAGTGCATGTGAATATATTTGATGCAGAATCAGAGGATAATTTTAGAAAATTAGCCTCCGCTAAGCCTGATATTCATATTTTTCAAGAAGAGCCCTCTCTTTCCATGCTTGATTGGCTTCAAACATTTGGCATTAAAAGTGTTTATATTGAAGCTAAGGATTGGCGAACACAACTAAGAGAAATAGCCGTTGCTGTCAAAAGGCAAAGCGTGTGTGAGTATTTCATACAGTCCTACGAACAAAAGGTATTAGAGGCTAAGCAAGAAATTAAACGAGTGACCAAGGAAGATAGTTTTGCCGTTCTACGATTATGTGGCGATCAATTATTTTTATATTGCAATAAAGGGATTCAGGATGTCCTATTTACAGATTTGCAGCTCTCCCCTATTGATGGGCAACAGCAAACATGTAACGAGCTTATTACGCTTGATCAGCTAGTAGATATAAACCCAGATCGTTTACTTTTTATCGTATGTCCAGATTCTCAGACTCGAAATTATTGGCTTACTTTACAATACCTTGATCGTTGGAAAGAGCTCCAAGCTGTAAAAAATGGACATGTCTATGTTTTGCCATCAAATCCTTGGTTTGAATACTCTGCTATTGCGATAAATCGAATGTTAGATGAAATGTTGCTCATGTTAACCGGAAAAAATCCAAACTCTTTTCCTGTCCCCGTCCATGGTATCGTATCCGATAGTGAATTATAATTCCATTTGAGAATGATTATCAATGGAAGGAGACATTGAACTACAATGAAACACAATGGTCGTAATCAAACGATTATAAAATCTGTCTATATTCTAGCCACTTTAATGCTAGCTATTGGATTACTTTCTGCCTGCAATACCCAATCAAGCAATAACGAAAAAAAAGTAGAAGCACAGGTAAACTCGAACAATAGTAAGGAGCAAAAAGCTTATCCATTAACCATAAAGGATGAGGCTGGCAATGAAGTAACATTACCAGCTAAGCCCACTAAAATATTCGCACCTGTTTTGGAGGATTCCTTACTAGCTCTTGGTATTAAGCCTACTATGCAATGGTCGAATGGTGTTAAACCGCAGCTCTATTTACAGGATCAGCTACAGGGCATACCTGAAATTAGCTTTGCAAGTGGCCCCCCATCTCCTGAAACGATTATGGCAGATAAGCCAGACTTAATTGTTTTGCATAATTCGTTTTATATTGAAAATGGCACATATGAAAAATACGCAAAAATTGCGCCAACCTATGTGTTCAAAAATGCAGCAACTGATATAGAAGGTTCAATTAAAGTGTTAGGGCAATTACTAGACGAGCCCGATAAAGCACAGCAAGCTATACAGAATTATCAAGAAAAGGTGGATGCAGCAAAATCAAAGCTAGCTTCCAAAACGGAAGGCAAAAAAGTAGCGTTAATTCGCTTTAACGCCAAAGGGATGTTTTTCATGACAGATGAATATTTCAGTGGGTATGTATTAACACATGAATTAGGATTCGAGCAAAGTAGCTACGTGAAAAATGGTGCATTTGAAGTATCTTTGGAAATTCTACCTGAGCTAGATGCCGATTATATTTTCCTGATCAATGATGGCAATCTTGGAAATTCATTTATCCATGAACTGAAGGACAGTGCTATCTGGCAAAGTACAGATGCCTTCAAAAGTAATCAGGTATTTGAAACATCTGAGGATTATTGGCTAAATGGTGGTATTCATGCACAAGGGAAAGTGATAGACGATGTATTGGAGTTTTTAGCGCCATGACAACAAAGATAAAGAAACCGTATGTATCAGAAACTTATTTTGAATATGTCATGACATCCCACAACCAGTTAGATTATCGACTATTAATTGCTAACCCGACAGATGCACCACCAGCAGATGGTTATGCTGTTATTTATGTACTAGATGGAGATGCTCTTTTCCCAACGCTTGCAGAGGCGGTAAAATTACAAACGCGCAAACCAAAAGGCTATGAGCCCATTCTTGTTATTGGTATTGGCTATCCCTCTAAGGAACCCTTTGATATGGAACGACGCTGCAATGATTTTACCCTGCCTGTTAGTGACGGAAAGTTGCCAGCACGTCCAGATGGAACCCCTTGGCCACCAAACGGCAAAGCCAATGAGTTTCTAGACTTTATTGAACATGAACTAATGCCTGCTGTCGAAAAAGAATGGCCCATCAACAAAAAGAAACAAGCGGTTGTTGGTCATTCCTTAGGTGGTCTTTTCACACTATATGCTTTATGTGCAAGACCTCATTTATTCAGTCATATTGTAGCTGGCAGTCCCTCTGTTTGGTGGGCTGACAATGCGGTACTAAAAGTAATAGACCAATTTTCTGAAGATTGGAATGGTCTGCATACTATTAATTTCTTACTCACAATCGGTGCTAACGAGCTTCCAGATATGTTAGAGGGAGCAGATTTAGCGGCTGAACGACTGAAGCGTTTAAGTGACCAAAACATTTATACTAATTATGTGAAGTTTGATGAGGAGGACCATGTGAGCGTCCTACCTTGTATGCTTGCCCGCCTTCCTCGGTTTTTGGATACGTAAAAGTCTAAAGGGGAAGATTATCAAAAGGGTTTCCTGTAGCCTTCCATTTTTAATAAAATTCTAAGAATTTGGATGCTTGTCTTCGTTCAGGTATTAAGTACAGTTATTTTATAGTCAGTAGAATATATTGTATAGGACTTTAAGAAAACCTCTATACTCGTTTTTGTTACGGCTAGACCATTCACATATAGGTGCACTTGCTACTCTGATGCCTTCCGTGATTACCATCATAGGTTTATTTCAATCTAAATAAAATTGGACCGCTAGAACTCGTTGTTCTATATTGCTTTTAAAAAAGCCCCGTAAAGGTTAGGTTTATAACTAACTTTTACGAGGCTTTTCATTTATGATGGTTGGTTTTTATGGTGATACATAACCAACTTTAGCATATATCTTATTCAGATTACCATACTTATCTTCTAATACTATCGTCAGCCAGTCCCCATCAACAAATCCAACTGAATGTTCCAATATTGCTTTAGTACGCCCTCCATCAGTTTCAACAATTCCGATACCTTTAGCCAAACTAGTATCAGTGCTCTTAGTAACAATATTAATTACATCGGCTGGTGTGCGTTTATTAATATCAGTTTCGTCATTTAATTTTGATTCTGATAAATAATAGTACTTTAAAACTTCACCAGGTTCATACTCTTGTCCAACAGAAGATTTTAAATCGAACATAGCCTCCACTTGTTTAGTATTTGGTTGTAGTCGAATATGAAGGAATGCTGATTCTAATTTCCTGTACTTGTATTCACCAATATTAATAAATTTATGTGCCTTATCCTTATAGTCAGATATAACAAAGTCTTTAGTTTCATCTTTCATTGTCACTGTAATAGTTTGGTTTGCATCAATTGGATCTATTGCTTTAATAATAAGTTGGCTATTTTGGGTAGAATCTGAACCTACTGTATATTTTACAGGCTCATATTTATCGGTTACATCTTTACCACTACTATCCGTAATCGTAAGAATCTTATCTAGCACAACACTAACTGTATCCCCTGTACTTACGATCGTTGATTTACCATCGACTTCACGCATGATAGTTTCACTTGATGTGATAGTAAACGTATCATCACTGTTACGGTAAATTAGACCTGGATAATAGGTTGGCTTTAGTTTTGGTTCATTCGGTTTCGAATTTGGATCCTTGCCCACAGGCGACACCATCCCAATCTTAGGAGGTGTACCATCCGAATAGAAATTCTGCTTCATCAAACCACCAGATGTTCGATCATGGTCATTATATGAATCATTCGCCTTATAGATTGTAAAATTACCAGGAGTGTCCTCTGCTCCAACATAAACCACATATTCAGTATGTGGCTTTAAAGTAACGCCTCTCGCATCAACCGTCCCTGACAGACCTTTTCCAATCTTTTCAACAGATGGACTACTTTTGAGTTTTGTTTCTAAATATTTTTCATCTGATGGAGCAGTTAAATTAGCATCAGGATTATCAATCAATATACCATCCTTATCTTTAATTCTTCTTTCTACAAACCAGTAATGAACTTTTGCTGTTTCATTTGTCTCAAAGCTAATAGTTGCTTTTGCATCATCATTCTCTTTTGGCTTGATCTCTAAATCACGAATTAAAGGTGCCTTAGTATCTTCGAATACTGTCTTAGGACCCGCGATTTTAGAAAGTTCTCCACCTCGATCTCTTAGCACCATGTAAACAGTATAGCTATTAAACGGATCAAGTTTATTTTGTTCAATAGAGACAGGGAATTTTTGTGTTGCTGTTTCCAAATCTGCTGTACCCGAACCTCGTTGGATATAAATATCCTTTCCACCAATCTGGAAATAACCAGATTTACCAGAATCATTCCCAAATTCATTAATAAAATCACGTTCTGTAATTTTATGATCTGTTAAATACTGTTGGAAAGTCTTCGTTTCGCCATTATCTACTACTGTACTTGGTAGTATCATATAATAATATGTCCCGGCCTTATTCGGTTTAAATTCGATTTCAGCTCGTCGGAAACCATCAGATTCATCTGTTTTATTTATTGTATTTACAATTGTTACTACTGGCATTACAGTATCTTCATGTCGATACTCAGCATAATTACGAATAGGGTCACCTGGCTTCACTGTATTCGTGTTTTCAAATGCATTATCTGCTAAGTCTTTGACACCTGGTAAAACCGTTACGCGTAATGTATCACCATTAACAAACCCTGTATCAGATGGAATTGTTAATAATACTTTTTTATCCCCTGCTTTATACTCCACAGATGAAGGTTTAATTCCTTTTTCTCCAGTTACATTTACAATAACGGTACCCGTTAATAAGTAATTGTTAATATCGTTAGCACTTGCAGGATCTAATGCCTCACTCACAGTCAATTCAAACTGGTTATTGCTCTTTCTAACTAATTTACCTTGTTCCACATAAGGATTAACATTATCAAGCTCACCCGTTTTAAAATCCTTTACAACAGCAGGATCTACAGAGAAGTTACCTGACTCATCCTTCATTACGACATAAAGCTGATAATCTGTCTCCGAATCAAGTCCTGTTAAGATTCCCGTTATGCCAAGTTCACCAGCTTTTGCTTTCCCTTGACCTGTTGGGTTAGCGACGATGTCTGCCGTCGTCGGGTCAGCTGCTGTTGTTTTCTTACGTACATAGTAGTAATAATCTCCAGGCTCACTTGCTGCAAATTTGAATTCAGCTCTTGTGCCTCCGTGTAAAGGTGTAACTTGTAAAGATTTCACTACTGGCGGTGATGCGTCTTTCATCTGGAATGATTGCGACACAATATCCGATGCATTTTTTGAGCCGTCTACCACCATGATGTAGATGACATATTCTTTTTTCTCACCTAGATTGGATACTTTAACGGAGTTTGTACCTTTTACAGCCGCACCACTTCCATAAGCTACGTTTTCATTTGAAAGGTGATTAACCATTTCACGTTTATTTGGTACCTCGGCACCTTTTTCACGGACAATATAATAGTACGTACCGACTTCATCGGATGTGAAGTCCGCCTGAATCTCGCTGCCATTGAGCACTTTGACATTTGTAATGCTAATGATAGGTTTTGTTTTATCATCAGGATTTTGATTCTCGTTTTCATCTTTATCAATTGGTTTGCCATCTGGATCAGTAATACTGCCTATATTATCTTTATCATCAAGGAAATCGTCGAAGATATTATTCGGTGAACCATCCTTAGGTAAGATGACCTTATCGATATACGTATAATCTCCAATATCGATTTTACCGTATAAATTATCCACAAATAATGTGCCAATTCGTCCGTAGATATATAATTCAAGATCTGTGCGGCTATTGTAGTTGATCCAATCAATATTTCCTGAACCATAAATTGTTAGCGGTGTTTCTGTAGTAAGATTTAACGTACCAATATAGCCTTGAATTTCAAATTCGCGAACACTTCCAATAATGTCTACACGTGGTAGTTTCATATTGGATTCGATTTTTGTACCTGTTTGAGATACTACTAGTCTAGAAACAGTACTGTTATAAAATTCAAGATGCTTTTCAACATTTTTCATTTCCTGTTTTTCGTTAGACCAGTTGACAAACGGCTTGTCTTTTTCTGGTTTTTGATTTGTCCAATTCTGAAGATCGTTTGTTGAATGGTTAATAGATGAATCCTCACCCTTAGTATTATCAGGATCTGACCAGTTGATAAATGAGATATTGTTACTTGCCACACGTCCAATTGATAAAGGCTGATTATAAGTAGTAGCCCCTAAATGTAATGGTGGACGAACTGTTTCATTGACAAACATAGTACCAGTCATCTTCAGATTATTAAATTCAATATAATTACCATTAACTTCGATAGTAGCACCTAATGAACCATGATCCCCATCGAAATCGAGGAAATCCTTGCTTGTACCACTAGCATTTATAGTTAATTTAGAAATGGATAGAATCTTCTTACTAGAAAGAGTCCCTTCAATATAAGCACCCTTTAAAACTGGTGCATTATAGTCGTTAAAAATATGTGAAAGGTTTTCTGCTTTATAAGCCTTCCCATTTATATAAACGGCATCATCATCGACACTTGTAATTTTATAAGATGTTTCATTATTTTTCTTTTCTTGTGAACGGACAACAAAAGAAGCAAACTGTCCACGATTTACAGGATCAAACGGTGAAAATGTTACAGGTGTCGTTCCTTCCGTAATGTTCAAATCGATTAGTGTTTGAATATAGATTGCATTGCTTGATTTGCTATCTACATCTTTAAAAATGTTGTTGTAACTAGGAGAAACCTCCAGATGGAATGCTAACACTAATATTTTAGCTAATTCGCCACGAGTCATTACTTCATTAGGCATAAATGTGCCATTTGAATAACCAGACATAATGCCTGCATTTTGCAGTGCCGCTACAGATTTATAAAAATCGCTCCCCTTCGGAACATCTTTATAATAAGGGTCTTGGACATTTCTAGTATCCAATTTTAATGCCGTAGCCAGCATTTTTGCTACTTGACCTCGAGTTACATTGACATCTGGACGGAAGGTATTATCGGCGAACCCGTTAATTACGCCCTGAGAATACAATTTTAATATATCGTTATAATGAACCGAGTATTGATCTATGTCTGTAAAGGGAGAAGTAGCCGCTGCCGCTTTTTGTGGTGAAGGCACTACAACAGCAATCCCACTTGAAGCAAATACTGTTGCTATCAAGGCTTTATTTACTTTTTGGATTTTAGATTTATCCATTCCACTCTTCCTTTCACTTATGTATTTTGATACGTACAAATATCATTTTCATCATACCCTTTATATCGACCAAGAGGAGGCGAATCTTCATAGATAAATGTAAAATAGTCCAGTAAATTTATTGATAAACATAGCACTACAAGACTACTCGTACGGCCAAAGATTTCTATCGCATTTTCCAACAACAAAAAAGCCAAGGAGCATCGGTGCTCACTTGACTTTCACGATATATAGGCATACATCTAGTCGTACTTGTGGTGTCATAAGGGAAAGGGGGATAACCTTACGTCTTGTCAAGTCGATCGAGAGATGTGACCCGAATTACATATCATTTGAACATAGTTTTGGTCATTTGGCGAATGACTTACAAATAGCTTGCCCAAATGATGTTTGCATTAATCAATTACCCCAAAAATCAAAAATATAAGCTTATTTTAATCAATTTTTACTTTATTTTTTGTACGGCAATCTTCACTTGATTTCGTCCAGCTTGTTTCGCCTCATATAAAGCTCCATCAGCCGCTTCAATTAACGTCTCTGTTGTAGCAGCCATTTCTGGATATAAGGCTATCCCTGCTGATAATGTTACAGGTCTACCACATGGACTTTCCGTTTCAGCTAATGTTTCCCTCAATTGTTCCGCCACTTGCTCCGCCTCTTGGGCAGTTGTATTCGGCAGAAGCATCACAAATTCCTCGCCACCATAACGACAGCATACATCCCCTTCTCGCGCTACAGATTGCATATGCTTGGCTAAAAACTGCAGGACTTTATCACCAACAGCATGACCAAATGTATCGTTCACGCTTTTAAAGTGATCTAAATCTAGCAAAATAATGGCATGAGGCACCTTATTCTCTAACCACTCCCCCAACATAGCATCCATCGTTCGTCGATTGGTAACACCCGTCAAGGGATCTACGGTTGATTGATCCTTGAAAAATGTAACCTGTCCATGTAAAAACGATAGACTTCGAATTAAGACATTCTTCAACGAATGGGCTTCAAAGTACCATCCACTGACTGATTTTAAGCCTTCTACATTTTTCTTATCTAGACTTTCTTCTGTTAACGTCGCTAATTGTTGTAAAGGATTAGCAATGCGAGTCGCTGCCCAAAGCACAATAACAATTGAAACTATCATAAGCGGTACAGATTTAATAATAACTTCCTGCACTCTATCGAATGAAGGTGCCAGTGCTACTTCTAAAGGCTTTTGGGCGACAACTCCCCAACCTGTGGAAGGCACTGTACTAAAGCCGGCAAGCATTTTCACTCCTTTTGTGTTGTCAACGATTTGAATCCCACTCTTACCGGACATCACAGCCTGAACGACTTTATTTTTTGTGACAACATCATTGATACGGCTTGGGTCCTGATGATAGATCACACGTCCATCTGAATCTACAACATATACGTAGGAGCCATCCTTACTATAATGTTCTCCTAATAACGTTTTAAAGGCGTTTGGTTCTTTTAGATAAATTGTTCCCGCTACCATCCCTAAGTACTCGTTAGATGCCGAAAAGATAGGTTGGGATATAAAAATAATGAGGCGTCCTGTCATCGCCTCGTAAGGCTTAGAAACTAGTGGTATTTTTTTTGCCAACGCCTCTTGTGCGCCAATAGATGTTAAAACCTCACCTTTAATTTCAATGGAGGGCGGTGATACAGATAAAACAAGTCCCTCTGCATTTGTTATGACTACTGAATTAAACATTTCATTTTGTAATCTTAGACGGTCTGTTTCTCTATTTAAAATTTGCTCATCATCCAAATTTTCACTCACTTGATTGGCGCTATAACTTAAAATTTGAAAGGCTTCATGAAGATAGGCGTTTGCTGTTGAAGCTAATTTCTGTGCATACACTCGATTTGTTTCAAGTGTATTTTCCTTGATGGAGTCAACATTCATTCTATATCCGCCCCAAACACTACCTATGCTTGTAAAGAAGAATGCAGCCATAGCTACTCCCATAATTAAATGCTTTAATTTTAACTGATGTGATTTCATTACTTCCCACCTATATATGTTAGTATGTTTATAATTTTTAACAATTAGTGCCTATTATAAGCAACAGCTCTTCAAGAGAAAAGGAATTTTCTGAAGTGATTCCTTCCGTTAAACGCTTGAACATATCTCTAGGATTGTATCAATAAAGAGGGACGAATAATACGGCTATCCAGTAAACTTTCTCTATCCAATAAGTTCTTTACTTCTCACTGAATTTTCTAATATTTGACAATAGTTGTCTGACAGTTGATGCAGAATCTAAATTTTTTTACTTTTATTGTTATTCTGACATATAAAAGTAGAATTGTTTATTCTATAATAAAATTAACATGGGCAAGGAAAGATTTATTCTGTTATAATACTGATTAAAATTAAATATTCTGTATTATTACAGTTTTACGCAACGCTTTTCGCACAATGGGGATTATGAGAAAAGCGCTACTCAACCATCCTTGATGGTCGTGTAGCCTACACAAAAAGGGGTTGAAAGATTTGGGTATTTTAAAGGGGTTAAAAATTCTCGATTTTTCTGCATTACTACCAGGGCCGATGGCAACAATGATTTTTGCTGATTTAGGAGCCGATGTCATACATGTTGAATCTTCCAAACGCGTCGATTTAACAAGAATTATGCCTCCTTACGATGATGATCATGAAGCATATATCCATCAACATTTAAATCGTTCTAAAAAATCGATCACGTTAAATTTGAAATCACCAGAAGCTATTGAAATTGTAAAATCTCTTGTACAAGAATATGACGTAATAATTGAAGGTTTCCGTCCTGGGGTTATGCAAAGGCTCGGGATCGGCTACGAAGCTCTTAAAGAAATAAATCCACGGGTAATTTATTGTGCAATTACTGGCTATGGACAAACGGGACCATACAGCAATCGGCCTGGGCATGATAATAACTACCTATCATTAGCCGGTGTCCTTGATTATTCACGCCATAAAGATAAAAAGCCTGTCTCCATGGGAATTCAGCTAGCTGATATTGCAGGTGGAACGATGCATGCTGCGATTGGGGTACTAGCCGCTGCCCTTCATCGTGAGAAAACAGGTGATGGTCAATTCATTGATATTAGCATGACAGATGCTGTATTTTCACTAAATGCAATGTATGGCTCAGCCTTTATTGGGGGTGGACGTGTTCCACAGCCAGAACAAGAAATTTTAAACGGTGGCAGTTACTATGATTTTTATAAAACAAAGGATGGCCGCTTCTTCTCTGTCGGTAGTTTAGAGCCTCAATTTCGGAAATTGCTCTGTGAAGCACTCGATATTCCGGAATTGATTGATAATACTTTCAATGATTCCTACTACACACAAATTCGTTTTAAAGAAGCTGTTCACGATGCCTTTTTGTCTAAGACATATGAGGAATGGCTTGAAGTATTTAATGAGGATTTTGAAGGTTGTGTGGAGCCTGTTCTCACATTCCCAGAAGCCTGTGAACATCCGCAGCTAAAAGGAAGAGAAATGATTGTTGCAATTCCTAAAGGGGATGGCACAGTACAACAGCAAATTGCTTCTCCTTTTAAATTTGATGGCTCTGCACCAGAATACAAGCATGTTGGTGCTAAGCTAGGTGAGCATAATGAGGAAATATTAAGTTCGTTAGGCTACGATACTGAACAAATCAAGGCTTTAAAGGATAAAGGCGTTTTGGAATAAAAAAAGTGTCTAATACTGTCGATGAAGGACGTATTAGACACTTTTTTATACATAGGCACTAATAAATACTCGAAGATTTTCAAAATGATCATCAATTAATAAATATTTTTTATAGATTTCCATTAATTTCTCAAAAAGCTCGAATTGCTCCGTTACAAATAACACGCGTAAAATATTTAACATATGCAAGGAAGCACTCTGTGCCACGATATAGTAAGGGACTTCCGGTTGACGATAATTTTGTCGCCACTCTTCTACTGACAAACCAATATGCTGTAGTGAGTTGTTCACCTGTAGAGCAATATCCTGTTGAACGTATGCCTCAATAGCAATTAGCTGCTCACTGCTATAGTTTTTTTGTACTAAAGAGGTATTAATTTTTTTGTTAGACGCTAATACATGTTCCTTTAAAAGCAATAAGCCATCTTCATAACGTGTCGCTTTTACATAATGATCAAGTAAAATCGCATATAAGTTTTCTAAATAATTTAGCTGGTAATTTTTTATAATTGCAGGTGGTGTAGGTTTTCGATTTGGCAAAAGATCTTTATATTCCAATAAAATTTCGATGGCATAATTATTTAAGCGCTCATCCTCTAATAAATATTCACCATAATGTATAACCTTTTCACTGTGCTGTTCTCTATTTGCTATATGAAATAAAATATAGGCAATTAACACTTTTTCCTTCTCTGTTAGAGCATACATAGAGTATCGCCATTCCGCTTCAAATGAAGTTATAAAGTCCTTGACGCGATGATAGTCACCTTCCGATAAGCAATAATGTGTCACAATCTGGTAAAGTCGTAGCTGTTTCTTAGCTAAACAGCTAGATTTATTTTTATCCACATGAGTTATACACTTATCCAGTATTACTTTATAGTTATTCACAAAGTTATCCACATGTTCACAGCTCATTTTCATAGAATGCTCGAAATGTCCCATTATTTCATAAAGAAATGTGAATTGTTCTAATGGTCTGTGGATAAAAAGTGAATAAACTTTCTTTGTGAACAGCCAATGCCAAAAAGATGTATGTTCCTTATACATCATATGCACTAAATACTCATCCTTAAATTTATACAACATAATTGTCTGTAACTCATTCACTGGCATTTCCATCTGCATTCTTTTCCCAAAAACCAGCCAAATTAATCGTTCAAGGTCTATTGTATGTTGGGCAAAGAGCTGCTCAAAGAAAGTTTCTTTTCCTTTTTGCGTATAAAAAAAGGCATTGAGCCGATCATTCACAAATTTTGCATCTAAACCATATTTGTCAAAATACATTTGCATTTCTGTTGATGCACGGCCCCAATATTTACGTGCTGTGGAAAAGGCAATATTCATAGCCATTTCTTCGTTTACTAAAAATCGTTTGGGTAAGAGCGAAGTACCAAGTATTTTTGGATCTTCTTGCAGATCTACCTCTGCCTCTAGCCATGTTGCAAGTAAATTTTCAGCACCCTCTACATTACCTTGTTTATATGTCATGAATAATTGCTCATCACAGTCCAGCAGCATACAATTGGAGCCTCCCATCAAGTTCGACCAACAAAGATCTTCCCCTATCTTTAAAATTCATGTTTTTAACACTCTTTCTTCAATATAACAAATCTTACCTAACATATGCTAAAAAAATAGTGGTATGCCTATCAAAAATGCATGCGTAAAAAAAATCCATCTATGAAGTGAATACTTCACAGATGGCATCTTGATCACCAAAATTGTGGATATTTTCGTGTTTCTCTTAAATTATTTATTAACAGACCAAAGAAAACAATAATGATTGCCCCAATTAATACAGGCATAATTAGGTAACTCCAGCTATAGCCTCCTAAAATAATAATAATAGGATTGGCACCCGCAGGTGGATGAATAATGCCTAACAAGGCCATGAAAAATATAGTTAACCCAACACCAAGGCTGATGGACAGCATACTCGAACCTAATGTTGAATATAACACTAGACCAATAAATGCAGAAACCAAATGACCTCCGATAATATTTCGAGGCTGAGACAATGGCGCATTCCAAACAACAAATACAAGAACACAGCTCCCACCAAGAGATGCCATTAACCAAGGTGCATTTGTATAATTTGTTAGCAAAAGCAACACAAAAATACAGATTAGACCACCTATCGCTCCAGTAAAGGCATCAGCAAAATTTGTCCGAGAGGGCGCATGTCCGCCTCCCTTCATCTTTAACATAAAGGGCTTTATGATATTCTTTTTTTCAATTTTATTTCCTACTCGCACTAATTCTGACATGCAGCACCGACTTTGCTATTTCTCTATTTTTTTTACTTATATATTGATGGATATTAAACTTTTATCATTATATCAATCCATCATAACATTTCAATTCTAACTTCAAATTTCCGACAAATAATCACTTTTTTCACTCACAACCCCTACAAAAAAAGCAAACCTTTGAAAGTTTGCTTTCCTACAAATTGATTGATTAATCGTATTGTTTTTTCACCGTTTTATAAATTCGAACCTTTTTCAGTATCGTTTTAGGTACTTGGAAAGTGGCTGTGACCACCCCTGGATGACGGCCAATTTCTATAGAGCCCGTGATGGTTGCTCTATTTAATACCTCTGGTTCAGGTAATTCGAATAGCTTGGATGCACGGCGAATAGCATTATCCGTTGCCTCATTTAATGTTTTGCCAGAACCAACGATGGATACAGGGAATGCCTCTTCAACCTGTTTTACGCCAAATTCCTCTGCTAGTTCGCGAGCGCGACGCTTTTCTTCCTTTGTAAAAGGCTTTGCTGTATACGGTAAATCTTCCTCATTTGGTAGTAATAGGGGTCCTTCTAATGCTACTTTCTTCAAGACACTAACTTGAAGCTGCACAATTCCTGCTACATCAGTTGTATGTCCTGCTATCTCACCATCTCCCTGCATGGCATGCATATCTCCAATGTATACGCCACCGCCAGGAACCTTTACAGGACAAATAATCGTTGCACCTTCACGAACTCTGCTAATATCCATATGTCCATCAGTACGATGTAAATCCAATTCATCCTGTGTAAAGGCATATTCATGTGGTGCCCCAATTAAAAATGAACCAAAATCACCAGCATTATGAGAATCTGGCATTGCCTTTGAAGGGGTTGTACCAAGCTGACCTAAAAATGGGCGCATTCTGGCCATGACACCTATTATGTCACTTGGTGCTAGTGCAACAACAGGATTTTGAGTAGAGTTTTCGGGTGTTCTCATATAATTTTTGGCATCAAGGGCAATACGACGGGCACCCTCTCGTCCAACCGTTACACCTATTTGCCCTTTATGATCAAACGTCATTGTGTAGCCATTCGTCATTTTAAATGGTGCTGTATCTGTGTCACATGTCGAACAGCGAATGGCTTGAGGACCTATACCTTTAACAACCGTGCTTGGGTGGAGCTTGCCACAGCCTGGGCATTTTACGGAAACAAATGGATCACCAATGAATCGATCTGTAATCGCCTCATCATGACCAGAGGAAGTGGCCAGTGAAGTAACCTGAATAGACTTAATTTTAATGACGATGGCGTCCCCCACCTCAGCCCCCTCCACAAAAACAGGCCTCGTTACTTCATGTCCACCCCGTATAGTTGGTGTTAGCATGGGTCCCCAGCAGCCAGGTGTTGTATTGGCAATAATTGTTCCACCATCTTTAACGGGCCCAAGCATTTCTTGTGAAGGATCTAAAATACCATCTATGAACTCATTTACGAACAATGTCTCAGCGGCTTGCGGTTGCTGTATAAAGTCACTTTCTAGTCCCTCTTTGTCAAGCACATGCAATTCGTTTGTCATTTTTCGTCACGCTCCTAGTTTGTCTTTTTATGTATGAGATTTTATGTAAAAAAATGCTCTCCACATACGCAGAGAGCTATTTTTTTCTATCCTGTGCAACCTAAACTACTAGGCACAATTAATTATTCATATATAAATCATAAATATGTGAGAAATCTTCTTTTTTGTACTGATCTTTATGATCAATCATCCAAGTATTCGCAAAGCGGGTAATTGACTCAAATGATGCTGATGGAGAAATATTATCATTGCCAATTCGTCCAAGTGATGAAGAAGCAATATGTAAGCTTTTTTCTGCTACTTCTAACTTATAGGCATTGTTCTTTTGTTCGTAGCTAATCGCATGTAGTGCTTTATATAAATCTTTAATGTCATCAATAAAGCGTTTATGAATGTCTATGGAAAGTGGAGAATTACCGATTGTAAACTTAATTTCGACATCAAGGTCAATTGTTCCTGCTGTTTCGAGAAAAACATCTGTAATAGCGTACATAGAATAGTCATAGCGACGTAGTAATCGTTTTTTACTCATAGCGCTTTCGCCATCTACATGAAGAATGGCACGGTTTGTAAAGCAGTATTCATCTGCCTTCGTTTTAATTAAAAAGTAAATTTTCTCATCAATTTCATGTAGTATAAAATCATCTGCATCTGTTTTATCATAGTCCTCTCGTTGAACGACTACTCCAATATCAGATAATCCTAATGCATCGGCAGCTATTTTTTTAAACATTGCCATTCCTCCTCATTCGTTTATACTCTTTTTACGTTTAATAGCTGTAAAGGTTTCATTCCCCCGACTTCATGTTTAATAATTGTGAACGTTAGTATACAAATTCTTCTCTTAGTAACTTCATTTCCTCTTTTCAGTACATTTCATTTATAATGATGTTCATAACTTAGAAAGATTCTTTCAAAAAGAAAGTATTCAATAAAAGAAAGGGTGTGTGAATAATGCAAGAGCCAACCATATTAGTAGTGGATGATGAGGTAGATTTAGCTAATCTTCTAAAGGTAAGCCTGCAAAAAGAAGGCTATAAACATATTTATACAGCTGGCACCGTTCACGATGCTTGGACAAGCTTTCAGCAAACAAGCCCCAATATTGTGCTTCTAGATGTCATGCTTCCTGATGGGGAAGGCTATGATTTATGTAGACGAATTCGCGAAGTATCGCATGTGCCCGTGCTCTTCATGTCTGCAAAAAATGAAGAAATTGATAAAATTTTAGGACTTGCCATTGGAGGCGACGATTATATTACAAAACCCTTTAGCCCTAAGGAAGTTGCCTACCGTGTAAAGGCACAGTTACGTAGAGCTGGCTATCAAACCTATGAAACAACTTCGAGCATGGCAGAAAAAACGATACAAGTTGGACCCTTCCAGCTTAACGGTGATGAAACTGAAGTACACAAGGATGGGGTTTTATTGGAGTTAACAGCTAAGGAAATTGGTTTAATGGCATGTTTTATGCACAACCCTAATCGCATTTTAAGTAAGGAGACTCTTTTTGAGCGTGTTTGGGGAGAGGATTTTTTCGGTTCTGATAATACTGTTATGGTGCATATTCGACGTCTGCGTGAAAAAATTGAGCAGGATGCCTCAAAACCTTTTTTTATCACAACTGTAAAAGGACTTGGGTATAAGTTCGTCATACCAAAAGAGGCGCAAGGATGAAGTGGAAATTGACTGCACGCTTCCTCTTTTCTGTTCTATCCATCGTAATCATCGTTATTTTCGTCAATACAGCCATTCTCATCGGGCTCCTGACCTATAAACTTATAAATGATTATGATGGAGCTACTGAATCGAAAGAAGAAGACTTTGTACGGAATTTTCAGCAGTATATTGTCATAGAAAATGGAGAAGCTTCCATAAGCACAGAAGGACTCGAACAGTTGCATCAGCGAAATGCTTGGATTCAATTACTTGATGTGAACGGGCAAGTCATTGAGTCTCAATTTGCCCCAGAGAAGGCACCCTCTCATTATGCACCCATCGATTTGATACAAGTGTATAAATATAAAGAATTTGATTCTGATACGACGGTTTATGTTGGTGCCAAAGATGAGGTTAGTTATCTTGTTGGCATTAAAGGCAGTAATGTTGCGCGATTAGTCATGCATATTTCTGGCCCTTCCTTGTTACAATTTGCAGGCAAATTCGGGTTATTCATTGTTATTGCTGATTTAATTGTCGCTGCATTGGTTGGCTGGCTATTTGGTCGTACGCTAACGAAGCCTCTCTATGCTTTGATAGAACGTATTCGTCATTTAAAAAACCATGAGCATCAGCCAGTAAAAACGCCTGGTGGTGTATATAAAACTGTCTTTGAAAATTTAAATGAAGTATCCAGAGAACTAGCCGCACATGAGCAGGAACGTAAGCGTCTTGAACTGATGCGTGAAGAATGGATTAGCAATGTCTCTCATGATATGAAAACACCGCTAGCCTCTATTCGTGGCTATGCAGAGCTTTTAGACGACGAGACACTCACCTCTAAAGAACAGGCCGAGTATGCTCAGATAATCGAGAAACAGTCATTGCATATGCAAGATTTGCTTGATGACCTAAATTTAACGATGCGCTTAAGACATCAGCAACTACCGCTTACTTTACAAGACGTCAACATGGTACCGTTTATCCGTGAGATTGTGATTGATACATTAAATACCCCACAGTTTGAACTCGCCAATATAGAGTTTGAAGCAATCTCAGAGAACAATCACCATCTTATTGACGAACATTTTATGCGCAGAGCAATTATGAACTTTTTACACAACGCCCTACTTCACAACGCGCCTGATGTATCCGTCCATGTATCTATCAATAAGGACGCCATTACGATAGCGGATAATGGCAAGGGGATCTCCGCAGAGGATTTAGAGCATATTTTTGAGCGCTATTACCGCGGTACAAATACAGATAATACAGTTGGTACGGGCTTAGGAACCGCCATTGCTAGAGATATTATTGAAGCTCATGGAGGTACTGTTACTATCACTTCAGAAGAAGGAAAGGGAACAATTGTTACCATTCATTTAAAAAAGGAGCAGCCCTAGTTTGACTAGTGGATGCTCCTTTTTGCTATTTCATTTGATCTTGCGCTTTGTTCGGTAACTCGTGGAATTTCACCTCATCATAGGAAGTGACTTCTGTTTCTTTTTTAACATAAAGCTTTAAATAAGCATCATGGCGTAAATTTTTGTTAGCTGAGAACTTTAATGTTTTTTCTTCGCCATTTTTATTGTAGGCAGGCAGCTCATACCAATACATTTTAAAAATTTCACCATTACTTGCCTTATACTCCTCTACCTCACCATCAGCCGTAATATGGACATAATAAGTGTCTTTATTTAAACGGTTAAAATCTACTGTCATCAATACAACTAACCCTGCTACGAATAAGATAAGCAATGCGCCTATTCCTAAAAATACTTTTCTCATATTAATTCCCCTGTCTAACGATTTTGTAGAACGAACGTACAGTAAATATATAATAGATGAAATAAATAGCTGAATACGCAATCATCCATAATACCACTGGCTTCGTAATATTCATACCAAATAATTGTGAAAATGCTAGTAACGCAAATGCACTATGCACGATACCTACAATCAGTGGTGCACTAAAGATGACAGCTACTTGTCCGGCTACAGTCTTTAAGATTTGCTTACTGTTTACACCAATTTTATTTAAAATCGCATATTTTGCCTGATCTTCCTCAGCTTCCGTTAAGATTTTGAAATAAATGATACTTCCTGTTGCCGCTAGGAAAACGAGACCAAGGAAGCTACCAACAAACAGTAATGCACCTACTGTTGCTATACTGTCCTCATAGCTTTGCGGAACACTAGAGAAAGATTCTTGCTGTTCTGTCGACAATTGCTTGACTATGTCCTGTGAAACAGCCTGTTGTTTCAAATCATTGTCTAAACCAATAGCCTGCATCTGTACTTCTTCTGCATTAGTCGTAGCAAACTCTTGATCATTCACGACAAGTACAGTCCCCGCCGGAATAAAGTTAAGAACGCTCTCTGTGTACATTTTTTCCACATGGAAGGAATCTCCATTTTTTAGCTTGAAATCTTCCCCAGTAAAGTCATGTGAAAATCGTTCATCATAAGCTGCGTCCAGCAGCACGGCCGATCCACCAGCAATATGCAGGTTTTGATCCTTACCTTGTAATTTTGCTAAACGATTATAATCAGATTCCTTAAGTAATGTATATTCGAAAAATGAAAATTCATTATCGACACGTAAATTCTTCACAGACAGAGATTCATGATAGATAACGTCTTTCTGTGAAAACTCGACCGGATCGCCTTTCCACATAAATGTATTTGGCAGCATCTGACGTACCGATGCTTCTGCATTATAATACATACCAAAGACGCCACCGCCTGCTGTAATTGTCGTTGCACTTAAAATGGCAATAATCGACAATGACTTAGCATTTGCGCGGATACGATACAATAACTGGGAAACTCCAATTAAATTTAACCCTTTCCATGACCAAGATGTCGCTCTTTTTAAAGCTGTTAACACAAAGACACTTACACTATGGAATAAAAGATATGTCCCGACGATAGTTACACCGATGACCATTAGTGGCGTGCCTAGAACCGTAAAGAATCGCCAAATTTCACTCGTAAACATATCAGAGGCAGCTGTATAATAACCAAATCCGATAAGCGCCGTTCCTAAAACAGCCGCTACTAAAGAGGCACGTGGAATTTGCTCACCCTGTTTTTCTGCATGAAATAAGTCAATCAATTTAAATTGATAAATAACACGATAGCCCTGTAACGACGTGAATAAAAATAGTATTGTAAAAATGACTGCTGTATTCACCAATGCCTCTACCGAAAATGTTAGGCTTCCAACAATTTCATACCCCATTAAACGGACTAATATCATTAATAATCCTTGCGACATAAAGAAACCTAAAACGATGCCCAATACTAGAGAAACTAACCCTATGACTAGATTCTCGAAAAACAGCATGAGACCAATTTTTTGCTTACGCACACCTAATAGTGAATAGAGTGCTACTTCCTTTTTCCGTTTCTTCATAAAAAACGAATTAGAATAGGCCATAAAGATGACAATGAAGAACAATAAAACAACAGACGATGCACTCATCAATCCTTTAATTTGCTGAGAGGACTGTTTTAAGGCTGAAAGATCATCATTATATTTCAGTGTCACAAATGTAAAGTAAATGACGATACTGAATACCATTGAGGCAATATATAAAAAATAGTTGGATAGATTACGTTGAATATTTTTACGCGCTAAACTAAATAACGTCATTTACTCCACCCCCGATGCTTGACAGCACCTGTAGAATCTCTTGGAAAAATTGTTTCCTTGTTAGAGTCCCACGATGAATTTCCTTGGATAACTGTCCGTCCTGAATAAATAGTATGCGCTGACAGAAGCTCGCTGCAAAAGCGTCATGAGTAACCATCATAATGGTTGCCGCCTGTGTTTGATTTAAATCACTTAAACTTTCCAGCAAATCGGTTGCTGATTTTGAATCGAGTGCACCTGTAGGCTCATCCGCAAAGATTAATTTTGGCTCTGTCACTAAAGCACGTGATGAAGCTGTACGCTGCTTTTGTCCACCCGATATTTGATAAGGATATTTATCCAATAAATCACTAATGCCAAACAATGCAGCAATACGATCAACTCTAGCGCTAATAGCCTTTGTTGGCATTTTCGCAATAGCCAACGGCAAGACTATATTTTCACGTACAGTCAAAGAATCAAGTAAGTTATAGTCTTGGAATATAAACCCTAAGTTATCACGACGAAAATCTGCTAATTCAGCATCTTTCATACGTGCTAAGTTCGTATCACCAATTATGATTTCACCAGTCGTCGGTGTATCAATCGTAGCTAATACATTAAGAAGCGTAGATTTTCCAGCCCCTGAAGGACCCATTACGCCCACAAATTCACCTTTATTTACTTCAAATGATATATTAGACAACGCTGTAAAAGTATTAGCGCCCTTGCCGTAAGTTTTCTCAACATTTTGTACCTGTAATAATGGCGTCATATACGCTCCTCCTCTTCTTTCTGACTTTAGTATACGCCCCCAAACTTACAGCAAAATTGTCGCAAGCTTACAGCAACCTTAAATCATCTATTCTCAATAAATTAATATGTGTTATCCACATCCATTGCCTTTTTTGCTTATATTGATAAAAAAAGATTCATACACAGTCTGTGCATGAATCCTTCTAACTATTAGGCTAAAACTTTTTTAATATCATCTTCAAAGCTACTTGGTTTATCTGCCGATGCGTAGCGTCCAACAACCTCGCCATCTCGATTCACTAAGAATTTTGTAAAATTCCATTTAATGCTGTTGCCTAAAAAGCCTTTAGAATGTGAAGTGAGATAATCAAAAATCGGATGCGCTTCCTTACCATTCACCTTGACGATTTTATGCATCGGGAAGGTTACCCCATAGTCCAGTCGGCATTGTGAAGCAGCTTCTTCAGCAGTCGCCAGCTCTTGCTTGAATTGATTGGACGGGAAACCTAGTACAACAAGACCTTCTTCCTGATACTTTTCAAAGAGACCTTCTAATTCCTCGAATTGCGGTGTAAAGCCACATTTTGAGGCAGTATTGACAATTAACATCGGCTTTCCTTTATAACGCTCTAAGCTATAGTCAGTACCATCTTCTAACGTCACGTTAATATCATAAATACTCATTGCCCTCTACCTCCTATTTATAAACGTCCATTCATTCTTGCCACCTGTTGTAAAGGATCCCATACGCCGTTAAATGGCGGTGCATAAGCTAAATCTAAATCTAGCAAATCTGGTAATGTCATTTTACTATACAATGCGGTTGCAAACACATCAATACGCTTATCAACACCAGCTGGCCCAACAATTTGTGCGCCTAATAGCAACTGATCTCGTTTACGTACAACTACCTTAATGTACATACGTTGTGCACCTGGATAATAGCCTGCAATATGGCGAGCTGATAGTTTAAATGCCTCGTAATCAAAGCCAAGCTCTTTCGCATGGCTTTCATTTATACCAGTGGTAGCAATTGTTAGGTTGAAAAATTTTAAAATAGATGTCCCGACAATGCCTCTGAACGGTGCAAACTTTCCTGACATATTAAGACCCGCTAGACGGCCCTGTTTATTGGCAGTTGTCCCCAAAGGTATATAATCTATGCGCTCCTTCACAATATTAAAATGAGTGGCACAATCTCCTGCCGCATAAACATTCTCCACCGAAGTTTCTAAATGACGATTGACGATAATCGCCCCATTTTTTGCAAAAGCTATACCAGTACCTTCTAGAAACTTTGTATTGGGTCTAATACCTGAAGCAACAATGACTAAATCTGTTTCCAAGACACCATTATTTGTGATGACCCTTTCCACTCGTTTATTCCCTTCAAAAGCTTCTACATCTGTATTTAATAATAGCTCTACATTGTTCTTTTTTGCTTCTTCATGAACATGTTGGGCAAGCTCTTCATCTAAAATTTTTGCCACATGGCTTCCTCGTTGAACAAGTCTTACCTTTTTCCCACAGGCATGTAATGTTTCTGCCATCTCTAAGCCGATATAGCCGCCACCAATAATAGTTACCTGTTCAATATCAGGCGTTAAATCAGCCATTAAATCTTCTAATTGCGGAATTGTTTTTACGGTGTGGATACCTTCTAGTTCTACACCTCTTTTAACAGGTACAACTGGATCTGCCCCTGTTGCAATAAGAAGCTTATCATAGGAAATTTCAAATACTTCTCCACTTGCCTGTACCCCCGAAACAACCTGCTTCTCTACATCTACCTTTTCTACCTCATAGCCAACTCGTGCATCGATGCCATATTTACCTCGAAACGTTTCAACATCTCTTGCAATCAATCGTTTGGTTGATGAAATACGACCATCTACAACATATGGCAATCCACATTGTCCATATGAATAAATAAAGCCACGTTCTAAAGTAGTTATTTCCGCTCCTGGTACATTACGATAGATTTCCATAGCTGCAGACATCCCTGCAGCATCTCCCCCAATGATGACGTATTTCATTCCACTTGCCCCCTTATTTTTTTCTTGTTGCCATTAAATCTGCGTATTGGTCGATATACAAACGACGCTTTCCTCCGCTTACAATGACACGTATAACATGAATAGCTATTATCATTGTAAGTGCAAAACCTCCTAATGAGGCTAGTAAAGAAATGACAATTTGCAGAACATAAAATGGTGAATCCATATCTAATTGAATCTCACCGACTGTTGAAATGGCCTCTAATAGACATACGGTCGCAACAATCGCTACACAGCGTCTCCACGATTGCTTTACAATACTTTTGCCCTTCTTATGGACCATTGTAAAGCGCATAATTTTCATACCTACTGTTGCGCCATTCATCATGCTTGGTATGAAGCCAAAGATAGTCATGTATAGTGCAATGACAACTAAGAACTCAAAAGTGCCACTATAGCCCGTTAGAGCGCCGATAATGAACCAAATTACTTGTACGATAAATAAATCAATAACCAATGCTAGTAAAATGGATATTGGTTTTACTATATCCTTTTTTTCCATTTCCACAGCTTTAGCCTCGACCTCTTCATGAGAAGGAAATAGTGCCCACACGATAGGAGCTAAAAAGAAGCCTAATAATGCACCTACACTGTTTAGCAATAAATCATCCACATCAAATATGCGGTAGGCACAATTAAAAATGCCATAAATACCTGTTCTTTGTGTGATCTCATAAAACAATGTTAGCAAAAAGCTTAATATAAATGCACGTTTCCAGTACCTTCTTTCTTGAAGAAAATATCGCAAGTACACACCAAATGGCAGTAATAATAGGAAATTAAAAAATGCTTGATAAAATGCTTGCTGTTTTGTGATAGCAAGCCATGTCGATGGATTGGTTAAGACAACGCCACTGTCCTTTAAAATATCCTCGACAAATTGAAATAGTCGTAAATTTGTATGGACTGTATCTGGCGATTGAAGGGAGCAAGTATCCCTTGTAGATGGGAATGGCAGTAATACTAAACAGAGCGCAGATAAAAAGTAAAAAATAAAGGAGAACATAATAATTGTTTTCGACATAGACAAGTAACTATATTTCCGATACGTATAAATTAACCATGGAATAACAAGAACAAATGATAAAATAATCGTTATGAAAAATGCAATAAGAATGGATTGCGTGTAAGTTGACATATATAAGCACCTCTCTATTTAAACTGCCCGAATTAATGAAACCTAAAACTCAGTTTAATCCCCACACTCTACGCGAATATGTCAATAAGCTTACATAATCCTTAAGTCCATCCATTCTCCCCAGATTTTTGAGCAATGCGATGCTGATTAAGCCGACATAACCCCTTGCTCATAAACCGTTCCTGTAGGTAGCAGACCTCCACATCATCAAAATAAAAAAACAGGTAAAGAATATACTCTCTACCTGTTTCGTTTTATGCCTTTGTTATTTCCTCTTTACAAAATACTAAAATTTCCTCTAGTTCATCATCCTCTAAAGCAAAATCTAAGTATTCACCCTCTGCTTTTTCCATGATGAAGTAATTTAAAATATATGGCTCTCCTGCCTTTTCACCTATAAGTACACGAATTTCAATACCTGCTTCGTGATATAGCTCATCTTCTTCATCAATTTCAATATCTAAAATAAATTCGTAACGCTTCCCTTCTATAATATTGGTTGGGTCTAAAATTTCTTCCATTGAGAATTGTGTAATTTCCATAATGCTAGCTCCTTTATCTTTAGCTGTTCCTTTCTATATTAAATCAATTTCAGCATGGGTCAACTAGAAAAGCCATATACACTTGTAAGTAATTATGCCAAAATAAAGTGGAATCTACCCTAGCGTAAACTGTACCTACATAAAAAGGAGGCTTTTACTTGAAAGATTTATTATATTATCAGGACGTTATGTTACGTGAGTTTGATGCTCATATTATTAGTAAAGAAACCGACGAATTTGGTCGTCATTATGTTGTGTTATCTAATACTGCATTTTATCCAACTGGCGGAGGACAACCCCATGATACTGGCATATTGAATGGGATAGAAGTGATAGATGTAGAGAAGGTCGGAGAAGAGATTCGCCATTATATACAGGGTCATGCATTAGAATTGGAAGGCTTCGTGCACGGTACGTTAAATTGGCCTAGGCGATTCGATCATATGCAGCAACATGCTGGTCAGCATATTTTAACAGCGGCATTTGTAGAACTTTTTGATGCTCAGACGGTTAGTTTTCATCTAGGAAGTGAGCATGTCACAATTGATATTGCTGTAGATACTTTGACAGAACAACAGCTCACAGCAGCCGAAATACGAGCTAATGAAATCATTTTAGAAAACCGTCCGATAGAAACTACGTGGATTACAGAAAATGAACTGTCCGATTTTAATCTTCGGAAAGAAGTTGCTGTAACGGGAGATATTCGACTTGTTATCATTCCTGACTATGATTACAACGGCTGTGGTGGCACTCATCCAACATCTACTGGGCAGGTCAATGCCATAAAAATTCTAGGTACTGAAAAAATGAAGGGCAATGTGCGCGTCTCATTCGTTTGTGGTCAACGTGTTTTAAACGAACTTGCTATGCGTAAAAAAGTATTAGGTGATGTCGCACGCCAGCTAAGCGTTCCTGAGGTAGAGGCGGCTACAGCCCTCGCTAAAATACTAAACGCTCAGAAACATACTGAAAAAGCACTTGTTGCAGCCAAAGAGGAGCTCCTAACATACGAAGCAAAAGCGCTCGTTTTAAATAGCTCAGGTCTTGTTACTGCTGCTTTTCAACAACGAACTATGCAAGAGCTACAAAAATTAGCTCGTACAATTGTTTCTGAACAAGAAGATATGGTCACTTTGCTTGTTTCTGAAAGTGATGGCAAGCTACAGTTCGTTGCTGCTAGAGGGAAACATGTATCTAAAAGCATGAAGGCTATTGCCGAAAAGGCATTACCGCTCATTAATGGTAAGGGTGGCGGAAGTGATCAAATGGTGCAAGGTGGCGGCGAATGTATTATTTCTAAAGAAGAACTACTAGAAGCTATGCAAAACGTTTAATATCGCTAACAAAAGGGGAGCTGTCCAATTATGACAGCTCCTCTTTCTTTAATATTTAAATTTTTGAATGGCTCCATATAAACGTTTCGCCATTGCTGATAGTTTTTCAGTTTGATCATTCATCGTTGTAACTGTATTTAACTGTTCTGTTGTAGCATCCGTTACCTCATGCACATAATCACTGGCAGCATGTGCTGTGGCAGCCATTTCTTCCATAGACGCTGAAACTTCCTCTGTATTGGCAGACATTTGTTCAGCAGAGGCATTCATTTCTTCGACTTGACCAGCTATTTCTCCAACAGCTTGAACTATTTCCTCGAAGCGTTCACCCACTGCCTCAATGGATGCCAATCCTCGTTCCACATTATCTTCACCTAATTCTGCTGCCTTCACCACCTCTAATGTGTACGATTGAACTCGCTCAATTAACACATTAATTTTTGTAGCAGACTCGGCTGTTTGCTCTGATAACTTGCGAACCTCTTCTGCCACAACGGCAAAGCCTTTACCAGCATCTCCGGCTCGTGCAGCTTCAATGGATGCGTTGAGTGCTAATAAATTTGTTTGATCAGAAATAGCTGCAATCATATTAGAAATTAAGTTAATTTCCTCTGACTCTTTTTCTAATTTATGAATAATCATTAGCTCGGCGGTAGTCCCTTCCTGAATCTCATTCATGCGACGGATTGATTGCTGGACAGCATCATTACTTTCACTAATTTTCTGGGAAATAAAATCTGTATTTGAGGCAATAGTTGAAGCTACTTCAGCTACATTTTGTATACCTAATGCCATTTGCTCCATAGCAGACGCACTTTCCTCTGCCATGACAGTTTGACTTTGTGCTCCTCTATCTATTTCATTGATAGCGCCTGCTATTTGTTTAGAATGTTTTGTTACAGCCATTACATCTCCCATTAAATCACAGGAAGCTTCATTCACAGTTGTCGCTTCATGGCTCACTTTTGCAATCATTTCTCGCATATTTATAGTCATGCGATCCAATGCACGCGACATTGTCCCCATCTCATCAATACGTTTCAAATATTTCTCAGGAATTTCTTGTGTAAAGTCACCCTCTGATAAGCCTTCGCTAATACGGAGAACATGACGAAGTGGTCTACTAACAGATCGTGAAATAGCAAATGAGATAAATAGCCCTAGTAACGAAACAATAATAGTTGTGACTATAAAGTTTGTCTTGAGCTTAGAAAGCCCTGAAAACATCTCATTTTCTAAAGCAATAACGCCCATTTTCCAACCATTATCAAGTGTATGGTAGCCCATTAAGTTTGTACCTGCATCCTCTGTGTCAAATGAAAAATAACCGCTTTTATGTGCAATCATCTCTTTTGCAGCCAATGCTCTCCCTGACATTACACCTGTATCTTCTGCTTCCTTGATGGGGTTATTTTGCTCTTTCACATAGGCATGATTATTATGGCCAATGATAGTTCCTTTAGCGTCTAACATAAATGCATACCCACTGTTTCCAACTTTTATATCCTCTACAATATTGGACAAATAATAGCCATCCATACGAGCGAGTAGTAAAGCTTTCTCACCTGATACCGTGTCGATTGGAGAGACAATTAAAATAACAGGCTCCCCGGTTACCCGGCTAATCGTAATTTCAGACATAACGGATTTACCCGTAAAGCCCTCCTTTACATAATCACGATCACCTAAGTCAGCAGTAGTATCATCCAAATAATGAGCAACTCCGTCAGCTTTAATAATGCCAAACCCAAGATAATTTTTATTATCCGCAAGACGTTTTGATAAATATTGTTTTTGCTTGTCAAAATCCATACTACGTACTGCCTCTTGCTCCGCTATTGCCTCAACCTCTACTAACGTTAATTGAAAGTGTTCTTCTATGTATTGTGAAACATCCTCAGCTCTAGATACCAAGTTTGATTCCACTTGCTCATTCATTGCCTTCGTACTATTTATCCAAGTAGACAGTCCCAGTGTCCCACACGTCACAAAAACAAGAGCTATAATGGCAACGACTAATTTACCGCCAATTCCTTTTATCCACATTCCCTTTTACTCACTTCTTCCATTTTTAGCTATAAAATTCAGTTATTTATGCATTACTTTCAGAGTAAAGTCAGCTAAAGGAGAAGTCAACAAAACTTTTCCAATAAGATTAATTAATGTATAATAATACCATTTTCCCTATCGCTATAGTGCTAACAATTTTCTACATTTTTTTAACTTATCGGTATGTTTTGCTATAGGTAGACAAAATTCATTGGCTTTAATGGATGAAATTAAAACTTTTTCCAACAGAAATTGATTATAATTCACATTTTTTGCTGATTATTAGAAATAGGATAGATTCAAAACATTTTGAGGGGAGGATTACGATGAGTTCAGATAAGAACAATGTTTCACGTCGTGACTTTTTAAAGACAACTGGTATTGCTGCTGGTACATTAGTCGGCGGTGGATTAATTGGAGGACTAGTAGGCTACAACATCAATGGTAAAGGTACATCTACTCTGGAGCATGATGGACACGGTACTACAAATGAGGCTCTTGGTTCGCCAAAAGCAAAAATGTTTTTTAGAAATGAAAGAGATTTCAGTATTTTATCCAAGGCTACCGAACGCATTTTTCCTGAAGATGATTTAGGGCCAGGTGCTATAGGTTTGGATGTCCCTTATTTTATCGATCATCAATTAGCAGGAAATTACGGAAGTAATTCTAAGGAATATATGCAAGGCCCTTTTGATGTAGGTTCCCCTACTCAAGGCTATCAGAGCCGCCTAACGCGAGCTGAAATTTTCAGACAGGGCATTCAAAAAATGGACGATGAGGCACAAAAACGTTTTAAGAAGAGCTTTAACGATTTGGATGGTAAACAAATCGATGAAATTTTAACAGCCTTTCAAAAGGGTGAAGTTGAAATGGTTGGTGTACAATCAGCATTTTTCTTTACACTGTTACGAGCCGCTACATTAGAGGGCGCTTATTCTGACCCAATGTATGGAGGAAATCGTAATATGGATGGCTGGCGCATGAAGAACTTCCCTGGCCACCAAATGGCTTATATATCACAAATTGAAGATAAGAAATTCCAAAAAATTGAGCCTAAATCTTTGGGCAACCACTAAGGGGGTTAAAACATGGCCAAAACATTACCAAGTGTAGATGTTGTAACAGTTGGTGTAGGGTGGACAGGCGGTATCGTTGCTGCTGAATGTGCAAAAGCCGGTTTAAAGGTAGTTGGTTTAGAGCGAGGGCAAAAGCGTGGTACTGAAGATTATTTAAACGTTCATGATGAATACCGTTATGCCATTCGTTATGATTTAATGCAAAATCTATCCAAAGAAACGGTTACTTTTCGCAATGATCGTAATATGAAGGCATTACCGATGCGCCAGTTAGGTTCCTTCTTACTCGGGGAAGGGCTAGGAGGATCAGGAACACATTGGAACGGCATGACGTATCGGTTTTTACCCTATGATTTCCAAATAAAAACGCTAACCGATAAACGTTATGGGCCAAATAAACTTGGGCCAGATTATCTCATTCAGGATTGGGGATTAACATACGATCAACTTGAGCCTTATATGGACAAGTTTGAAAAAACAGCGGGTATTTCTGGAGATGATAAAAATACATTTAGCGGAAAACGTTCAAACCCTTATCCAACCGGACCTATGAAAAAAACGCCGATGCTTATGCAATTTGAAAAGGCGGCACAGGACTTAAAGCTAACACCTTATATGGTGCCATCAGCAAACGTCTCTGAGGTTTATAAAAACCCAGATGGTGAAACCATTAATGCTTGCCAATATTGTGGCTTCTGCGAACGTTTTGGTTGTGAATATGGCGCAAAATCCTCTGCAGAAATTACAGTTGTCCCTACTGCATTAAAAACAGGTAATTTTGATTTACGCTACAATTCCAATGTTGTTGAAATTTTAAAACAAGGCAATAAGGTGACGGGTGTAAGATATATCGATACCGTATCAGGTGAAGAATTTATTCAGCCTGCCAACGCTGTCGTTTTAACGAGTTACGTCTTTAACAATGCCAAGTTATTAATGGTCTCTGACATAGGCGAAAGATATGATCCTACTACTGGTAAAGGGACACTTGGGCGAAATTATTGCTATCAAATCTTACCTGGGGCTGCTGGTTTCTTTGACGAACAATATAACACATTTATGGGGGCAGGCTCTTTAGGAATGTGTGTAGACGACTATAATGGCGACAATTTTGACCATAGTGAATTAGATTTTATTCATGGTGGAAACATCGCTCTTACACAAACAGGGACCCGACCAATTGGGTCAAATCCAACTCCTCCTGATACACCTACATGGGGACCAGAATTTAAAAAGCAATCTATTCATTACTATACACGTTCATTCGGGATTGGAGCGCAAGGTGCATCCATGCCACATAAGCAAAATTATTTAACATTAGATCCAACCTACAAGGATGCATATGGGCTTCCATTAATGCAACTAACGTACAACTTCACGGATCAGGATCGTGCGCTTCATAAATTTATCTCAGCGCGTGCAGCAGATCTTATGAAGCAAATGGGCGCAAAAACAATTGTCCCAAATGCTGAAATTACCGATTATAATATCGTGCCTTACCAAACAACGCATAACACAGGTGGGACTGTTATGAGTTTAACGCCAGAGCAAGGTGTCGTGAATAATTACTTGCAGCACTGGGATGTTAATAATCTCTTTGCTGTAAGCGCTGGAAACTTTGCACATAATAGCGGCTACAATCCAACTGGAACGTTGGGAGCACTAGCCTACCGTTGTGCAGAAGGTGTCATAAAGTATAGTCAATCAGGTGGTTCTTTAGTATAAAAAAATCATTCTAAAGGAGGCAAGACTTATGGGAGGTCTAGGAGCAATTGGTGTACCTGGGTTAATTATTATTTTAGTTATTGTATTAATTGTATTTGGCCCAAAAAAGTTACCAGAAATCGGTGGAGCAGTTGGAAAAACGTTTGCAGAATTTAAAAAGTCCACTAAGGGACTTATAGACGATGATGATGATTCGGTGAAAAAGGTCGAAAAAAAATCTGATGCTTCGTAGGAGGGTTTCCTATGGATCCTTATGAGGATGGAAAAAGAAAGTTTTTAAGCCCTCTTGATAAACCACAAGCTGAGCCTCCGTTACCTATGGAGGCTTTAGTTGAAATACAAGCGAAAAAAATGGAAGAGCAGCATATAGCAGATGAACCTCTTATACCAATT
Organism: Lysinibacillus sp. GW247-5R2A; assembly: GCF_059424475.1. Taxonomy (NCBI): domain Bacteria; kingdom Bacillati; phylum Bacillota; class Bacilli; order Caryophanales; family Bacillaceae; genus Lysinibacillus; species Lysinibacillus sp. GW247-5R2A. The sequence goes on from NZ_JBWKZL010000014.1 coordinate 69,903, forward strand.
AACTCGTTATTGGAACATCTTTCAGAACTTCGTAAACAAATAATAAAAGGGCTAACGGTTTTTATCTTATTTTTTATTGTTGTTTTTTCTACTATTAATATATGGTTCCCCTTTGTAACTCGTGGTCATTCTCTCATTATTTTAGGACCGCTTGAGGTCGTTAAATTTTATATGACCATTTCAACTACCTTATCATTTGGTCTTGCTATGCCATTTCTTGTTCATTTTCTGTGGAGTTTTGTAAAACCAGGTCTAAAAGAAGCGGAAAGTCGATTTTTAGGACTCTATGCACCCGTTATGCTGGCACTGTTCTTATTGGGAATCGCTTTTGGCTATTTTGTTGTAAACCCTCTAAGCTACTCATTTTTAGTCGGCATAGGTGCTACCAATTTTGATGTCATGGTATCCGCTAGTGAATATATGCATTTTTTAATTATGACTACAGTACCACTTGGACTATTATTCGAATTACCCATCGTTGCCCTGTTTTTATCAGCTATTGGGGTACTGACTGCTGAATCCATGAAAAAAATACGAGGCTGGTCATATATCGGAATGGGTGTAGGCTCCGCAGTCATAACACCGCCCGATTTTATTAGTCAACTCCTCGTATTAATACCTATGATTATTTTGTATGAAATAAGTATCTATCTTGTCAAACGCATAGAACGAAAACAAATTGAAAGCACTGCGTAGATTTTACGCAGTGCTTATTTTTTCTTTAAATCCATGACAATAATTTCTGGTAGATTAAAAATGCGGTATGGTACCGAGCTATTGCCCAGACCACGACTAACCACCATCTTAGTCGTTCCTTCATCATAGACACCAGCCGTATATTTTGGAAATAGCCCCTGTCCAGGTGCAACAAGTCCTCCAAGACCAGGAATACGAACTTGCCCACCATGTGCATGCCCAGAAAATACTAAGTCTATGCCATCATTTACATACGTATTAAACACTTCAGGTCGATGTGCCAGTAACATCTTAAACATATCATCTGGTAAATAAGCTGTAGCCAACTCCAACATTTCTTCTGTTGATCTACCCATTAACGGATCTTCAATTCCAACAATCGCCAAGCGCTCCCCGTCGCGCTCTAACACGGTCGATTCATTGGCCATTATATGTACTCCTAACGATGATAGCGCCTCATAAATTTCACTTACCTTATTGGTCGCCACTTCATGGTTCCCTAGTACATAATAAACATCCGTTATTTCAACTAGTCCCTTCACTGCCTGTAGACTTTGTTTTAAATCATAGCGATTGCTATCAATCACATCACCTGTGATAAAAATATAGTCAGGATTTGTTTCCTTAACTTTAGCAATCAGTTTTTGCTGATTGTTACCAAAGAGGGCATCATGTAAATCCGATACTTGTACAATGCGTAGCCCATCAAAGCTGGCCGGTACCTTTTCTGATTCGAATACATGCTTACTAACGACTAGCCAGTGATTGTTTACGTACAAAAAAATGACTATAAAAACAACGAAAAAAACACCATATAATAATTTTTTCAATCGCAATCGCTCACTTTGCGGCTACTTTTTTTCAGAAAAAAATTCTGACTTCCCTATTATAAGCAAAAAACAAATTGATTGTAAGTATATGCACTTTAATTACATAAAATGCACAAAATTCAACTATACCCCTCCCCCCTTTATAGGAAATCATGCGCATTTAATCTATTCGTAGTCAGCTTTCACATGATATAATATGGGTATAATTTCATAATTATGTACATTCAAAAATTTCAACTATCTGTACCTTCCAATTTGACAAGAATGAGAGAACAAAGATGAGAAAGCTATTACTTATTTTTATTGTTATTAGTATTGTAGTGATCGGGTTAACAACTCAATTACTTAATAATGAAAGCCCAAATGCGCCTAAAGCTGTTGCAGGAGTAATCGATCTTAGGCAGTATGACTTGCACGAAAACACTGTAAGTTTGGATGGAGAATGGGATTTCATTCCCGATAAATTATTGAATTATTCAGAATTCGACACCTATCATTCTTATTTAGTCAATGTCCCTTCACTATGGTCTAGGTATAAGCTGGATGATCAAACTTTCACTTCACTTGGTAGCGGTACCTATCGTTTAAAAGTTCTTACTAATCATACGGATGCTATATTAGGCATAAAAACAGGTAATATTCGAATGTCGAATGCCATCTACATAAATGAAAAACGTATTGGACAAAGTGGTGAACCTGCCGAGGATTCGACATATGTACAAAAAAACGTACCGTATGTTGCTTATTTTTCGCCTGACAAGGATGAACTGGAAATCATCATTCATGTCGCTAACTTTGATTATGCATCCGGCGGAGGAATTATTGGTTCCGTTTTTATCGGAGATCAAGAGAGTATTGGTAAGTTAAGAGAAAGCTCGCTTTTCTACGATTTAATTACCATTGCTGCCTTTTTTACTATGTTTATTTATTTTGCTGGTTCCTACTTATATGCCAAGCTTGAAATTGAGCAGCTTTATTTTTCTTTATTCTGCTTTATGGTTGGTTTATACAGTATATCTCATGGAGAAAAAGTATTAATGGAATTACTCCCTATCACCTATGAATCCCTGATACGAGTCCAAATCATTTCAAGTATCGGCTCAGGTATCTTCATGCTGCTGTACTTTTACCATGCCCTCCAGCAAATTGCTTATAAAAAGTTCGTGAAAGTACTTTGTATGATTGGCATTGTCTTATCAGCTACGGTGATGCTCCCGATATCCATTAGCTCATACTTACAAGCCGTCTATTCTATTTATATTTTAATCAATATCTTTTACTTGCTTTATATTCAAACGATCGCAATCTTTAAACGTTTAGTAGGCGCTATTTATTTATGGATTAGTACTATGGCAATTCTTATCTATATGGTTGTAGCTACTTTAAATCTCAATATTAATTTAGAAATCTACTCTTTACCTCCTTTGCTTCCCTTTATTTGCTTAACGATGCTCTCTCTTTATATTTCGCATCGTTTTACAGATTCTTACTTGGAAAAAGGACGATTAACAAATGCTTTACTCCGCGTGGATAAATTAAAGGATGAATTTCTCGCAAAAACATCACATGAGTTTCGTACGCCATTACACGGTGTCATTGCCATTTCTCAGTCCATGCTAGAGCCCCCTGAGAGCTCAACACTAACGATGGAACAAAAGGAAAAAATATCACTTATATTTTTTTATTTATAACGTTTTAAATTCAATTTTATCGCTAAGCTATTTAGACTTGGATAAGGCCCGTATTATGATAACTGATTTTGCTACGTTCTTAAGAAGTAGCCTTGCTTTTGAGAATACAAATAGCCTTATTCCTCTCGAACAGGAGCTTCTGCTAATTCAAGCTTACGTCAATATTCACCAGACGAGATATCCTGATCAACTTGAATGGGAAATCCAGATGGAGGAGCCATTACCTATACTGATTCCCCCTCTGCTACTTCAACCGTTAGTAGAAAACGCCCTTTTTCACGGTTTAAAAAATAAGCGAGCAAACGGAAAAGTAATAATGACTATTAAGAAAGATCAACAAATGATTGATATTCAAATTGAGGATAACGGTAACGGAATGACACAAGATTTAGTTGAAAAAATTTTATCGGAGGAGCCCTCCGTTCACCAGAGCGTCGGAATCCGCAATATTACCAAACGTTTAAGAAAATATGAAAATACCACTTTCCATATCGAAAGTATTGTCAGTAAAGGAACGACTGTAAAATTAAGATTCCCACTATTTTTGGATGAAAAGAGGTGAAAGAATGTTAAAAGCAATCATTGTGGACGATGAAATTTTAGCAATCAATTTATTAGAAGCTATGTTAAAGGACAATGGAGCAATTGATGTAATTGGAAAATTTCTCAATCCTTTAGAAGCTATCGCCAACATTCCTACGCTCAAACCTGATATTCTTTTTCTAGATATTGAAATGGCTGAGATGAGTGGTATTGATTTGGCTAGTAAGATAGAAGAATTAACGCATGTTCTGGACATCGTGTTTGTGACAGCCTACGAGCATTATGCGATTGAGGCGTTTTCTGTTCAGGCTATTGACTATATTTTAAAGCCTATTGAAAAAGCCCGTTTAATGAAAACAATAGAAAGGATTTCCATACGAAGGGGGAAAGTTCAGCAACTATCAGATGGAAGTATACGAAATGAAGATGTTCAAGTCATCGGAAATTTCCACTTCCACCTACACTCAGGAAAGATGTACATCGATGGAGTGGCTTTAACCTTATCCACTAAAGAGTTTCATATTCTATACTTTCTAGCACAGCGACCAGGGCAAATTTTCCATCCATCTGACCTGTATAAACTCATTTGGGCAGAAGATAGTTTAGGACAAACACAGGCATTAAAAGTTCACATAAGCAACTTACGAAAAAAGCTGGAGTCCATCCCTGGCCATCAAGCTAACATTGTAACGGTACGAGGTTCTGGTTATCAATTCCTCTTTACATAAAGACAAAAAGGCACGACGATTAGTTAATGCAATCGTCGTGCCTCGTTTTATTTTTTTGCCGCTTCTTGAATGTCATAAAATGCCCAATGATCACTTGGGACATCCTTAAATATTGGCTTTTGATGTTCCGTTGTTACTGGACGCTCATATAAGTGGTTAAGTATCTTCACTGCTTGCGCCCGTGTTAAATAACCCTCGGGGTCAAATGTGTCTACCGTTGTACCAGTCATAATCCCCCTCGCATTAACAGTATAAATAGCTTGAACAGCCCAATGATGATTACTAACATCCTTGAAAACGTTACTCTGTGAAGTTGGTTTACAAAAATCTGCGATTGGATTGTTCACGCAATGCTTTTCTATCCAACGAGCCGCTACTACAGCCATTTGGGCACGTGAAATGAAACCATTTGGTTGAAAGCTTGCCTCCGTAACACCGTTAAATAAACCTGTATGTTTCACAAATTCAATTGCATCTTTGGCATCATGGTGTATTGTATCTGTATAGGTTGCCTTCGCTTGCGGAATTGCATTACCTGTTAATTGACGAGCAAACATTATGGCCATTTGTGCTCGTGTAACAGGGGCATTGGGACGGAAGGTACCATCTACATAGCCTTGAATATACGCTGTATGTGTAATGTCAGTCGCAGGCTCCTCCACATCTACATCTTTTGGCAAATAAAGAATGGAAAAGGTAGAGAATTTTTGAACCTCAAATTGTAAGCCTAGCATATCTTTTTGATAATCTATAACTTTCCCACGTAAAAATTCTTTGGTACCATCGCTATGGTCGATATAGATAGCTAGGTTATTAAGCTGTTCTTCGGATAAATCTTTAGGTAAAGGTAAGGTTAATGTTACTGGGCGATTTTGCATATTCGTCTCGATTTTCATCGGCTGCCCAATTATCTTACTAACTGAACTACCCGTTATCTCTCGATCTATGAATTCACGTTTCACCCGCTCTTCGATTGTTAATCGGTCGTTTTCCTCACTTAACGGGATTAGTCGGAAATATAAATTGTCATCAAATGTCGCCAATGAATCTTTAGATACATCGATTTTCACATTGTAGGCCGAGATATTTACATTCAATTGATTGTTTTTTAACAGAGTAACAATATTAGTAGGCATGGATATATCAATTTGTTTTACTCTATCCTGTGAATCTGGAATTACGATACGTGCTTGATCTGAACCTTCCTTTTTTAGTTTAGTAATAGCTTCCGACATATTCTCTTCGGTTAAAATTACTTCATCTCTCATTGATCCATCTGTATCTTTTAATCGTTTAATAGTTGTTTTAGAAACGGTTTCTCCACTACTAGATTCTATATTTATAGTAAGAATTTCTGGAGAAGGGGTTTCTGTATATTCAGAGGAGGTTGTATCCTTACTATTACTTGGGACATTTTCTCTCGTAACTAAAATTGTATATTCCCTTTGACTACCATCTTCAGCAGTTACAAAAATCTTTATTGTATTCACACCTGTTACAAGCTTTATTGCTTCGGTAGTTGCCTTACCATTTATTGTTACTATAGCTTTTTCATCCTCAGCTATTGGTTTTACATATATACGATCTACTGTACTTGGAACATGGGTTGTATAAGACATTGTATTTTTGTTAAATGGTGTATTTAACGTACCCGAAGAAATTGTTAACTCCTTTAAAAATGCATTTTGATTAGGAGAAAATGCTTTAACATGAATAGAGAAAACTTTAGTTTCCACATATTCACCTATAGTAATTTTAGCAGTCAATGTAACCATTTGATTTCCTTTGTTTGCAGATGGACGTATAACGGTACCATTATCTTTCACTACTTCGGGCTTGTCAGATACCCACGTAATTGTCGCACCGTTTTCTCCAATAATCGGTAGAACAAGATTTTTAGTTACATTTTCTGAAGAATCATCTTGAGAATAAACAATAGTAAGTGCATCTTTATCAAGTTGTACTTTTTGTTTTAAAATACTATTAACTTTACTATCTAACACAGATTGTAAAGTTTCTATTGCAGCATAACCTTGATTAGGACGTGCCATCATAATTTGCTGGCAGACACTATCTTGATCTTCAATCGTAAGGAGATTAAACTGACTATAATTTAAATGATCATCATCCATAAAAATGGTCCAAAGTGTAAGTTCATCTGTCGCATTATTAACATTTATAAGGTAGGATCGATCATTAACTGCATTTAAATAAACTTGTCGCAATATATTTGTAGATTGATACCCTGTCTGTGGACGTTCGACTAGTAATTTATTTGCCAAATAATTTTGATCGGCTAATTTAAAATTTTGAAATAATTCATTTCCTTTAGCAGAGTAATGTAATGCTTGCCAATCCGTAGTCATGGCCAATTTCATTTCTTCGCTATTAGTTGCTGCATTAAATGAATAATCATCACTTTTTGCTGCTACAGGAGATATAGGTATCATATAAATTACTAAAATAGTTAGCAGTATTACATTCATTACTTTTCTTTTAGAGTTTCGAATAACAATCACCCTCTCTTCTTTAGAATCAAGTTTTAATAGCGCCCGATTGTAGAATAGTCATCTTTAGGCAATAATAGCCACTCTGAATGATTAAAATTCGAAGTACCTGATTGTAGCCTTTTATCTCTTATATAACCACCGCTACTTTGCAATATAGAGTCGCTCGAATCCCTTGCTCCTAACATATCTATAACATTGCCATTACTGTCTTTTAACGTAATGGACACTGTTATTTTAGTTGCATCTCTAAAAACAAATTCCTCATTGAAATATGACGAAATGGTCATATCAAAAAAATCATAAAAATAAGAATGGATAACTACAAAATTAGTATTTGGATGTATTAAAGGTATATTTAGCGTTTGGACCGTATGTTGTTTAAAAATTAAGTTATACTGCTGTATTTCTACTTTATAATTTGATAGTGGAACAATTGTTGCATTATATATTTCTAGGACATCGTTATATTCTCCGTTTTGCACAAAGTCTGATATAAAAAGTCCTGGGGCATCTACACTGGCTATAAAGCTTGTAGATACTTGTCCTCCCTTTCCGTCATCTGCTGTAATAGTTATAATGCTTGTCCCCAATGAATGTTGAGTAATTTTAAGTGACGTGCCATTCAGACTAGCAGTTACCACTCCACTATTACTTGAGCTTACAGTCAAGGTTAATGGGTCGTTATCATCATCTGAAAATATATCATCCACTAAGACATTCCAACTATCACCTCCCATTGTTGCTCTCTGATTACTAATGGTTTTAGCAACTTTTGGGGAATGATTTACAGTAGGAGTTGTTACAGTAACTAAAAAGCTTGTAGATACTTGCCCCCCTTTTCCATCATCCGCTTGGACTGTAATTGTACTTACGCCGGCAGCAATCGGCAGAACAGTAATGGTTTGGGCATTTATTTGAACAGTAGCAATGGATTCATCACTGGAAGAAACGTTTACTGTGAGAACATCATTGTCTGCATCTGAAAATATATCACTTCCATCTATTGTGATTACATCATCCACAATACCTAGTTGGTTACTTATAGGTTGCGCAACTACAGGAGGTTGGTTTGGTGGATTCGTTACGGTAACCGCAAATGTTGTCGTTTCGCTCCCTCCGTTACCATCATCCGCTTGTACTGAAATGACACTCTGACCTATGCCTACCAGTTCGATACTTATCATTTGAGAATTCAATTGCGCTGTAGCAACAGATTCATCATGGGAGCTTACTGACAATGTTAAAGGATCATTATCTTCATCCGTAAATACATTACTCGCGTCAATCAGAATTGGCGGATCACCAAGATGCCCAGTTTGATCATTTATTAATTGCGTAACTATCGGTATATTATTTGACTTAGGTAAAACTTCTATTTCAAAACTACTGCTTGCTCTCCCTAGCTTTCTATCATCAGCACTAATCTTTATTTTTGTCTTTCCAGGGGATAGCGCCTCAAGTGTTAATACATTTGAATTTACCTCGGTTGTAACAATGCCCACAGTTTCTGTAATAGCTTTAAGGATTAAAGGATCATTATCGGCATCATAAAATAAATTACTTAAATCAATGACAATTTTCTCTTGACCAAGTGTCATGGATTGCTTTGGAATTATTTCAGAAGCTACAACGATCGGTGGTCGATTAACAGGTGCTGCATAGGCTACTTTTTCTTGAAAACAAAAACTACAGATTAAAATTAGTAAAATGGCTATCACAAGACATTGTCTTTTTCGATACAAAGTGACCCCTCCTATTTTTGAAATTATGTAAATACAAAAGTTTACAAAGCCTCTCCTTTATCATGACTTTTAACTCATTTTTTATTATATATCAGTACTAAAATCCTAACTATAGAATATTATAATGACAAAAGTTAATTTTTCTTAACCTTTATTTGATATCTCAAAGACAATTTTGCATTCTTTTCTATCGATTATCAGGTCGGATTTTTATGCAGTAACAAAAAGAAAACCCAAACTATTACAAAACTCAGCCTGAGAGTTTTGTAAAATTGTTCGGGTTTTCATTGGCTAAAGTACACACATTTCTAATTTTCGTTATTTACTATGACTATGCTTGACTGCCGCTTCCTGAATCTCCTTAAATGCCCAATGATTACTTGGAACATCCTTAAATATTGGAATTTGATGTTCTGTCGTTACTTGACGCTCAAATAAGTGATTAAGTATTTTCACTGCTTGCGCCCGTGTTAAATAACCCTCGGGGTCAAATGTGTCTGCTGTTGTACCAGTCATAATCCCCCTCGCATTAACAGTATGAATGGCTTGAACAGCCCAATGATGATTACTAACATCTGTGAAAACGTTACTTTGTGAAGTTGGTTTACAAAAATCTGCGTTTGGCTTGTTTACGCAATGCTTTTCTATCCAACGAGCCGCTACTACAGCCATTTGGGCACGTGAAATGAAACCATTTGGTTGAAAGCTCGCCTCCGTAACACCGTTAAATAAACCTGTATGCTTCACAAATTCGATTGCATCTTTGGCATCATGCTGAACAGTATCTGTAAATGTTGCCTTCGTCGTAGGAATTGCATTAACCGTTAATTGTCTAGCAAACATAGTTGCCATTTGAGCGCGAGTTACAAAAGCATTCGGTCTGAATGTCCCATCTGCATTGCCACGAATATAGGCTATATGTGTTGTTGGTTCCTCCACATCTTCAGGCAAATAGAGCATAGAGAAGGTAGAGAATTTCTGAACTTCAAATTGCAAACCTTGCATATCTTTTTGATAATCTACGACTTTCCCACGCACTACCTCTTTTGTGCCATCGCTATGCTCGATATAGATAGCTAGGTTATTAAGCTGTTCTTCGGATAAATCTTTAGGTAAAGGTAAGGTTAATGTTACTGGGCGATTTTGCATATTCGTTTCAATTGTCATTGGACGACCAATTAAATGCACTTTTTTACTTTGTATGGAATTCCTAATTATATCTTCTTCTACTATTCTTTCTTCCACTCGATGTTGCAGTTCCGATGACTTAATAGGAACTAAGCGAAAATATAAATCATCATAAAAGTTCGATAAATTTGGAATAGAAATCATTACATTCGCAGTAGCCATTTCTAACTTTATATTTCCAGAACTTAATTGCGCTATTGAAGATTTGGGAATCTCAATGACAATTTCACTAACTTTATCATTTGTATCAGGAATAATAATCCGAGCAATATCATTACGCAATTGTTTCGCTTTTTCTATTGTTTCCTTAGCAATATCCTCTGACATGGAAACATGATCCTTTATAACTCCATCTGGCATCGTTGTACGAGTAATCGGTGTTTTAGATAAATTTATACCACCTTCTCCTTCAACCTCTACAACAATACGTTCTGTGTTTGTTGTAGGAGTAGAGCTACCACTTGTACTACTACTATTATTGCTGGTAGGTGGTGATACATTACTGATCCACTTGGCGTAAATAGTCATGTTTCTTGTAATAAAACTACTTTCGAAGTTAAATAGTTTTTCCAGTGTATTGCTTGAGTACCAACCTCCAAATGTGTAGCCTGCTTTCGTCGGTGCTGGATTTGGTTCGCTTGCTTTTTCTCCGTGGGCTACGGATTGATTGGATACTGCACTTCCTCCGTCCACTTCAAAACTCACGGTATACGTCTGCGCTTTCCACTTGGCGTAAATTGTCGTGTTTTCTGTAATAACATTAGTAAAATCATAGGCTTGTGTATGACCAGCCTCTGTATACCAGCCTTCAAATGTATAGCCTGCTTTCGTTGGCTCTACCTGCGGCATCGTTGCTTTTCCACCGTGCGCTACGGATTGATTGGATACCGTACTTCCTCCATCCGTGTTAAAACTCACGGTATACGTCTGTGCTTTCCACTTGGCATAAATTGTCGTAGCCTCAGTGATAACACTATTAAAATCATAGGCTTGTGTGCGACCAGCGTCTGTATACCAGCCTCCAAATGTATAGCCTGCTTTCGTTGGCTCTATCTCTGGCATCGTTGCATTTCCACCGTGTGCTACGGATTGATCGGATACTGTACTTCCTCCATCCGTGTTAAAACTCACGGTATACGTCTGTGCTTTCCACTTGGCGTAAATTGTCGTGTTTTCTGTAATAACATTAGTAAAATCATAGGCTTGTGTATGACCAGCATCTGTATACCAGCCTCCAAATGTGTAGCCTGCTTTCGTTGGCTCTACCTGCGGCATCGTTGCCTTTCCACCGTGGGCTACGGATTGATGGGATATAGCACTTCCTCCATCCACTTCAAAACTAACCGTATATTTCAGTGGTTCCCACTTCGCATAAATTGTTGTATTAGCTGTAATTTCTTTGTTGAAATCATAGATATCTGTATGCGTTACGTCTGTATACCAGCCTTCAAATGTGTAACCCGCTTTTGTCGGTGCTGGGGTTGGCGCACTCGCTTTTTCACCATAGGCTAAGGATTGGTCGGATACTGCACTTCCCCCATCCGTATTAAAACTCACGGTATATGTCTGTGCGTTCCACTTGGCGTAAATTGTTGTGTTTTCTGTAATGACATTAGTAAAATCATAGACTTGTGTGCGACCAACATCTTTATACCAGCCTTCAAATGTATAGCCTGCTTTTGTTGGCGCTGGGGTTGGTTCACTTGCCTTTTCACCATGGGCTACGGATTGATTGGATACTGTACTTCCTCCATCCACTTCAAAACTAACCGTATATTTCAGTGGTTCCCATTTCGCATAAATTGTCGTATTGGCTGTAATTTCTTTGTTGAAATCATAGATATCTGTATGCGTTACGTCTGTATACCAGCCTTCAAATGTGTAACCCGCTTTTGTCGGTGCTGGGGTTGGCGCACTCGCTTTTTCACCATAGGGTAAGGATTGGTCGGATACTGCACTTCCCCCATCCGTATTAAAACTCACGGTATATGTCTGTGCGTTCCACTTGGCGTAAATTGTTGTGTTTTCTGTAATGACATTAGTAAAATCATAGAGTTGTGTGCGACCAACATCTTTATACCAGCCTTCAAATGTATAGCCTGCTTTTGTTGGTGCTGGGGTTGGTTCACTTGCCTTTTCACCATGGGCTACGGATTGATTGGATACTGTACTTCCTCCATCCACTTCAAAACTAACCGTATATTTCAGTGGTTTCCACTTCGCATAAATTGTCATATTGGCTGTAATTTCTTTGTTGAAATCATAGATATCTGTATGAGTTACGTCTGTATACCAACCTTCAAATGTGTAGCCTGCTTTTGTTGGTGCTGGGGTTGGCGCACTCGCCTTTCCACCGTGCACTACGTATTGATTGGATACTGCACTTCCTCCGTCCACTTC